>NZ_JAJQJF010000012.1:0-181670 GCF_021213615.1 Cupriavidus sp. UGS-1
CGCTCTTCCGATCTACAGCGGCTTGCCGTCATTGGCGGGCCGGGCGACAAGAGCCGGCGCCGCTGCAGCCGGTGCGGGGGCTGCCGGTGTGGCCGCCGGTGTGGCCGCCGGTGTGGCCGCCGACGCGGGCGCCGATGCAAGTGCCGATGCAGGGGTTGCTGCGCCGGAAGCCGTCGGGCTCGACGGCGCCGGGCGAGGACCTGGCGTCGCTACGGGTGCGGCGGCGGCAATGGTTGCGCCGGTCGCGGGGCCGGCAGCGGCCGGACTCGAGGCCGGAGCCGATGCAGCGGATGCAGCGGGCGAAGCCGGCGCAGCCGATGCTGCCGGCGCCGCAGCCGCTGCTGCGCCGGCCATACCGGCCATCGCCGGGCCCGGCATCCGCCGCGCACCGGTCGTCGCCGGTCCCGCCGGCGCCGGCGCCGACGGCATCGCCGAGGGCCGGAACGCCAGCATCCGCAGCAGCGTCATCGTGAAGCCGGCGTACTCGTCCGGTGCAAGCGCGAGCTCGCTGCGGCCGAGATTGGCGATCTGGTAGAACAGCTGGACTTCTTGCGGATCGAAGGCGGCGGCCAGCCGGCGCACCTCGCCGGCCTCGGGCCATTCCTCCTGCACCGACGCCGGCACCGCCTGCGCCAGCGCGATCTTGTGCAGCAGCGAACCGAGGTCCTGCAGCGCGCCGGCGAACGACAGGCTGCGGTCGGCCATGCTGTCGGCCACCGCCAGCATCGCGGCGCCGTCCTCGGCGGCCAGCGCGTCGAGCAGCTGCACCAGGTAACTCTGGTCGATCGCGCCCAGCATGCCGCGCACCGACGCCTCGGAGACCTCGCCCGCACTGTAGGCGATGGCCTGGTCGGTCAGCGACAGCGCGTCGCGCATCGAGCCGTGCGCGGCCTGCGCCAGCAGCCGCAGCGCATTGCCATCGTGCGCGATGCCCTCCTCGGCCAGGATGCGGTCGAGGTGGTTGACGATATGGCCGGGCGGCATCTGCTTCAGATTGAACTGCAGGCAGCGCGACAGCACCGTGACCGGAATCTTCTGCGGGTCGGTGGTGGCGAGGATGAACTTCACGTGGCCTGGCGGCTCTTCCAGCGTCTTCAGCATCGCGTTGAAGGCGTGGTTGGTCAGCATATGCACTTCGTCGATCATGTAGACCTTGAAGCGTCCGACCGTCGGCGCGTAGACCGCCTTGTCGAGCAGCTGGGCCATCTCGTCGACGCCGCGGTTCGATGCCGCGTCCATCTCGATGTAGTCGACGAAGCGGCCCGCATCGATCTCGGTGCAGGCCTTGCAGACGCCGCAGGGCTGCGCGGTGATGCCGCCGTTGCCGTCAGGCCCGGTGCAATTCAGGGCCTTGGCCAGGATGCGCGACAGCGTGGTCTTGCCGACCCCGCGCGTACCGGTAAACAGGTAGGCGTGATGCAGCCTCTGCTGTTCCAGCGCATGCGTGAGCGCGCGCACCACGTGCTCCTGGCCGACCAGCGTGGTGAAATCCCTGGGGCGCCATTTGCGCGCTAGAACTTGGTAACTCATGGCGGCGATTGTAGCAAATGGCGTGCCGCGGCAGCGCGGCCGCGGGACGGGCTGGTCGAGGCGTCGCCGTCGCGAGCGCTACCGCATTTCTCCCCTCTCCCGCGCGCGGGAGAGGGGCCGGGGGAGCGGGCAAGCCACCGCCGCCCAGCGGCACGCACTAGCCGCACTCGCCGACGTAGCCGCAATTGGCGCATTTGGCGCAGCCATCGACCTTGTGCAGCGCATGCGCGCCGCATTCCGGGCATGGCTTGCCGGTGCCGACGCCGGGCGCGCCTACCGGCAAGCCGGCGCCCGGCGCCAAGGCTCCGCGCGGCGGCGCCGCGTCCGGCTCAAGGCCGGGCTCGCGCTGCGCCAGCCGCTCGGCCAGCACGGCGACCGGTACCTGCTGGCCCTCGGCATCGAGAAAGCCGCGCTTGATCAGGATCCGCTGCAGCGCGTAGCCGAGCGCGGCCACCTCGGAGTCGTGGAAGCGCGGCACCTCGGTGCCGTCCTGCCGCGCCAGCGTGCCGTAGCGCACCGTGCCCTTGTCCCAGACCACGTTGCGCATGTCGGCCAGCGCCTTGGCGATCGAGCCGCCCGAGCGCGCCACCATCGACAGCAGCCGCATCGTCGAGGTAATCCATTGCTGGCCTTCGCTGCGCTGGCCGGCCGGCATGAAGAACTCGACCGGCCGCTCGATCGTCACTGGCCGACCGTCGACCACGCCGTCGACGCGCATGAAATTGACGGTCAGGTAGACCGTCTTGTGGCCCTCGTAGGTCAGGTACTCGACCTTGGAAGTCACGCCCTCGAGATCGCCCACGGGCCGGCTCTCGAAGGGCCGGCGCAGCGGATCGTCGCCATTGGCGGCCGATGTCGAGGCCGCCGCGCCGGCCGCGCCCGCGCCCTGGCCCGCCTGCTCGACCGACAGCACCGCGCCCAGCACGCGATTGGGCCGGTAGGTCGCCAGGCCCTTCAGCCCTGCTTTCCACGCCTCCAGATACAGGTTGCGGAAGGCCTCGTACGGATAATCCTCGGGCACGTTGACGGTCTTGCTGATGCTGGTGTCGATATAGGGCTGCACCGCCTCCAGCATCTTCATATGGTCCAGCGCGGACATCTGCAGCGCGGTGACGAAGCGCTCGGGCAGCTGCTCGACGTCGCCGCCCAGATGACGGTACAGCCGCCACGCATGGTCCGCGACTTCGTAGACCTTGTAGCTGTCGTCGCCCATCCGCTTGCGCCGCTGGTAGGTCCACGAGAACGCCGGCTCGATGCCGTTCGAAGCGTTGTCGGCGAAGGCCAGCGTGATGGTGCCGGTCGGCGCGATCGACAGCAGGTGCGAATTGCGGATGCCATGCGCGCGGATCGCGGCCCGCACCGGCTCGGGCAGCCGGCTGGCGAAGCCGCTGCGCAGATAGGCGTCGGCGTCGAACAACGGGAACGCGCCCTTCTCGCGCGCCAGCTCCGTCGAGGCCAGATAGGCGGCATCGCGCAGCGTCTGCGCGATGCGTGCAGCCAACGCGCGGCCGGCCTCGCTGTCGTAGCGCACGCCGAGCATCACCAGCGCGCTGCCCAGGCCCAGGAAACCGAGTCCGACGCGGCGCTTGGCCATCGCTTCGGCACGCTGTTCGGGCAGCGGCCAGTAGGTGACGTCGAGCACGTTGTCCAGCATCCGCACCGCGACCGCGACCAGTGCGCGAAAGCCGTCGAAATCGAAGGCCGCCGCGTCGCTGAACGGGCCGCGCACGAAGCGCGTCAGATCGATCGAACCGAGGTCGCAGCAACCGTAGGCCGGCAGCGGCTGCTCCGCGCACGGGTTGGTGGCCTCGATCCGCTCGCAGTAATGCAGGTTGTTGTCGTCGTTGATGTGCGACAGGAACAGGATGCCGGGTTCGGCGTGATCGTAGGTCGCCTGCATGACCTGGTCCCACAGCTGCCGCGCCGGCACGCGCCGGTACACCCACATGCCGTCGTCGCGGCGCCACGCGCCGGCGGCAATCGTCTCCGGCGCCGGCTCTGCAACGTGGACCAGCTCGATCTCGCCATCGGCCTCGACCGCCTGCATGAAGGCGTCGTCGACGCCGATCGACAGATTGAAGTTGGTCAGTTCGCCGCGATCCTTGGCGTGAATGAAGGCCTCGATATCGGGATGGTCGGCGCGCAGCACGCCCATCTGCGCGCCGCGCCGTGCGCCGGCCGATTCGACGGTCGCGCACGAGGCGTCGAACACCTTCATGAACGAGACCGGACCCGAAGCGCGCGAATGCGTGCCGCGCACCAGCGCGCCGGACGGGCGGATGGCCGAGAAATCGTAGCCGACGCCGCCGCCGCGGCGCATGGTTTCCGCAGCCTGCGCCACCGCGGCATAGATGCCCGGCTTGCCGTCGACCGTCTCGGACACCGCGTCGCCGACCGGCTGCACGAAGCAGTTGATCAGCGTGGCCTCGATGCGCGTGCCCGCGGCGGAGTGGATGCGGCCCGCCGGCACGAAGCCGCCTTCGAGCGCCGCCAGGAAGCGCTGCGCCCAGCGTTCGCGCTGCGCCTCGGGCTCGGCCTCGGCCAGTGCGCGCGCCACGCGGGCGCGCACATCGGCCGCGGTCCGTTCTTCACCCTTGGCGTACTTCTCGCGCAGCACCTCGACCGAGATTTCCTGCGGCGGCAGCACGGCCTGCATCATCTGTTCGTTGGCATTCATCGCTCGGATCACCGGGTTTTGGCGCGGGACTCGCGCTCTGGGTTACAATGCCGGTCGGACGGGCCTCCTCGCATGGCGGCGCGGTCAACCTGGTCAGGTCGGGAACGAAGCAGCCACAGCCGTTTTCCGCCAGTGCCGAGGGTCAGGCTCGTCCCCCTTCTCTTTCCCCCCGCCCCGCTTTTCCCCTGATTTCCCCTGCTTGCTGTTCGCTTCCCGCGTGCCACATCGGCCGAAGGATCGTATTCGTCTTCGTGCCGGGCTGCCCCCGTTGGCACTTGGCCAGCGCCCCTGCCCTCTCCCCCGAGCCCCTCTCCCGCGCGGCGGGGAGCGCGATATCGGTATTGGTTGCGCTGAGGAGCTGGTCGCCGGCTCCCTCTCCCGCTTGCGGGAGAGGGGTCGGGCGAGAGGGCAACGACGCCCCACCACCCCGCATCGTTTGCATCTTATTCCCGTTCGCCGCGCTGCGCCGAGCGCTCAGAACAGCGACGCCTGCCGCGGCTGCACGGGCGCCGACAGTTGCGCCAGCGCGATCCAGTCGCCGTCGGCCGTGGCGATGCCCGACGCGATGCGCCGGCCGGGGAACATCGGCCGCAGCGCGGCCTCGTAGCGCCGCAGCTGCGCCGCGTAGGCGGCGTGTTCCTGCGGCAGCAGCCGCAGCTTGTAGTCGACCACCACCACGCGATCGGCGTATTCGACCAGCCGGTCGATCCGCAGCAATCGCCCCTGCGCGTCATACAGCTCGACCTCGTTGCGCGCGCTCAGCGCGCCCTCGGGCAGCAGCAACGCGCGCAGCGCCGGCGCGTTCAGCATCGCGCTGACGGCGCGTACCGCGGCCTCGGCCTGCTCGCGCCACTCGGTGCGCGCCTGCGGACTGCCGGCGCCGGCCAGCGGAAACCAGCGCATCACCGCATCGGCGTCCGGCACGCCGTCGTAGGCGCCGGGATAACGCGTGATCCGTTCGAGCAGCGCATGCACCAGCTCGCCGTGGCGAGCGGCGGCGGCATCGAAGACGATCTCGTCGTAGCCTTCCTCGCTCGCCTCGCCCTGGTCCTGCCCATCGAGCGGCGCCACGGGCAGCGCATCGCGATAGCGGGCACGAAAATCGGCAAAGCGGATCGGTCCTGCCGCCGCGCCAAAGGCGGCACCGCGCACGCGGGCATCCTCGCCCGGCAGCGCCGGCACCGGCTCGCCGACATCCGCGGCCTGCAGGCGCACATACCAGCTGCCGGCGATCTCGCTGCCCGGCTCGCTGCCGCCCTCGTCGCCCTTGCCGCCCTTGCCGTTGCGCTGGATGCCGCTGACGATCAGGCCCTGCCTGGCACGGGTCATCGCGACATAGAGCAGATTCCAGTTCTCGCGTTCGGCCAGCGCGGCCTGCTCGTCGAAGCGCGCCGCGCGCGCGAGCCCACGCTCCGAGCGCTTGCCGTACGCGGAGAAATGCACCGGCGCCGGGGCCGACGGCGGCCAGTCGATCAGGATGCCCGCGCGGTCGGCGGCCGGCTCGCTGTGGTTGGCATCGAGCAGCACCACGAACGGCGCCTCGAGCCCCTTGGCAGCGTGCACGGTCAGGATGCGCACCGCGTCCAGCGTGCCGTTGCTGTCGTCCGCGCCCTCGGGCTCGTCGGCCTCGGCTTCCGCCGCATCGCCCATGCCGCCTTCGTCGGGACTCTCGTCCTCGTCGCCGCGGCGGATCGCCTGCAGTTCGTCGATGAACTTGGGCAGGCTCGGATAGCGGCCGCCATCGAGATCGAGCGACAGCTTCAGGAACGCGTCGAGGTTGGCCAGCACCTGCTCGCGGATTTCCGCGGGCGCCGCCTGCGCATAACGGCGGCGCACCTCGCCCGTGTGATAGATGTGGTCGATCAGGTCGTGCACCGGCCGATGCGGGGCGATCTCGAGCCAGCCGCGCAGCCGCGCCAATCCTTCGCGCAGGGCCGGCGACGCCTGCTGCGGAAGCTCGCCGGCGGACAGCGCCGGCCACCAGCGGCGCTTGCCGGCCAGCTGCGCGATCGCGATCAGATCGTCGTCGCCCGCGCCCACCAGCGGACTCTTCAGCACGTGCGCCAGATCGAGGTCCGACTCGGGCGTCATCAGGAAGGCCAGCAACGCCGACAGGTCCAGCGCTTCCAGCGTGGCCAGCAGGCCGCCGCGCCGCGGGCTCAGGCACGGAATGCCGGCCTCGCGGAACGCGCGTTCGTAGTCGGCCAGATAGGTCTTGCGCCGGACCAGCAGCGTGATATCGCGCCAGCAAGCCGGACGCTGGTTCTCGCCTTCTTCGACCGGCACCGTGTCGCGCAGCTGCCGCAGCCACGCGGCGACGCGACGGCCTTCCTCGAAGCGCGGCGAGTCGCCCAGCGGCGTGCGCGGCTGGGTCAGCGTGTCGCGGGAATCGGGGGCGATGGTGGAGACTTCGTTGCCGCTGCCGTTGCCATTGCCGCTGCCGTTGCCATCGTCGCCGTTGGTGTCGCGCTCGCCGTTGCCGCCGTTGCCGCCGTTGTCACCATTGCCGCCATTGCCGTTCGCCGGCACCAGCGGCAGCAGCCACACCGGCCCGCCCTGCTGCGTCAGCGCGGTGGTCTGCGTTTCGTACAGCGGATAGCGACCTTCGGCGCGCGCCTGGTCGAACACCGCATTGACCCAGCGCAGCACGTCGCCGCTGTTGCGGCGGGTGCGGTTGGTGCGCAGCACCGTGGCGCCGAACTCGTGCTGCAGCATCTGCCGCGCGACCTCGAACAGCCGCGCGTCGGCACGGCGGAAACGATAGATCGACTGCTTCGGATCGCCGACCAGGAACACCGTCGGCCGCTCCGCCAGATCCTGATAGCCGGCCAGCCACCCCTGCAGGATGCGCCATTGCAGCGGGTTGGTGTCCTGGAATTCGTCGAGCAGCAGATGCCGGTAGCGCGCGTCGAGCCGCACCTGCAGATAGGTCGCGGTGTGCTCGTCGCGCATCAGCCGCGCGGCCAGCCATTCGAGATCGGCAAAATCCATCGCGCGCTGCTGGCCCTTGTGCTGCTGATAGCGCGTCAGCAGCGCATCGCCGAGCAGATAGAGATCGCGATTGAGCGCGAGCACCGCGGCCTCGCAGCGGCGCGCGGCGACCTGCCGCAAGACGTCGCAAAGCGCCGCATGCCGCGCCAGCAGCGCATCGGCCTGCGCCTCGCCGCCGGCCGCCTTGACCAGCGCCGCGGTGCGCCGCAGCGCGCGCGGCTCGCCCTTGCCGGTGAAGAAGGCCTCCCAGCAGCAGCCGAACGCCTCGTGCGCCGGCTGCCCGCTGTGCGCGCCGGCGTCGGTCCACTCGCGCATCGCCGCCAGCGCGGCGCCGATGCGATCGGCATGGCCCTGCTCGGTCTTGCCGCCCTGCGACAGGGTTGCCGCCAGCGCCTCGCAATCGGCGCGCAGCGCCGCATCGCCGATCGCCTGCGCCAGCACGTCGATACGCGCGTCGTCGCCCAGATCGGCGGCCAGCCGCTCGGCGGGATCGTCATCGGGCGCATCCTCGCGCATCGCCCACCATTCGCTGCGCGCGTGGAACATGGCGTCGAGCAGCGCGCGCGCCGAGAACTCGCCGATCGCATCGACCAGCCGCTCGTAGGCTTCGCGGTATGGCGCCGCCTCGGGCGCCGACAACCCACGCCAGAACGGTGCCCAGGCCTCGCGCTTCATGCGCAGCGCATCCTCGCGCAGCGCCGCGCCGGGCACGATGCCGGAGGCCAGCGGCGCGCCGCGCAGCAAGGTACCGAACCAGCCGTGGAAGGTGTCGATGGCGATGCGGCCCGGGCTGGCCAGCACGCGCGCATGCAGCGTACGCGCGCGAGGCAGCGCGGCGCGCGCCGCGTCGGGCGACAGTCCGCGCTGCTCCAGCGCGGACAGCACCTGCGCGTCGGTGCCGCGGGCCAGTTGCGCCAGCACGTCGAGCAGGCGCTCGCGCATTTCCTCGGCGGCCTTGCGCGTAAAGGTGATGGCGAGAATCTGGCTCGGCTCGGCACCGGCCAGCAGCAGGCGCAGCAGCCGCGCCACCAGCAGCCAGGTCTTGCCGCTGCCGGCGCAGGCCTCGACCACGACGGAGCGCGCCGGATCGCAGGCGGCGCGCGTGAATTCCGCTTCGCTGACGTCCTGGCCGTCGCGCAGATAGGCGTGCACGGTCATGCCAGCAGTCCTCCTTCCTGGTCGCTCGATGGCGCGTTTGCTGGTTTGTTCGTTTGATCTTCCATCGGTGCGGACGGCCTCGGGGGCGCGTGCTGTGGTGCGTGCTCGTGCGTGTATCCTGGCGCTGCTGTCACCGCCTCCGGCAACGCGGTCGACTGCCAATATCCCTTGCGGCACAGCCCGCGCGCATTGCACCATGTGCATGCCGCGGCGTCGCCGAAGGCCGGCAGCGGCGCCCCTTCGCGCAGGCGCAGCGCATCATGCGTCAGCTGCTCCTGCAACCATGCCACCGCCTCGTCGAAGTCCGGCAGCGAGACCTCGCGGCGGCTTGCCGGCGAGGCGCTACGCGGCTCGTTGCGGCCGTCCTCCAGCGCGATCCAGCTGCCCTCGCGCGCATCGGCGCGCAGCAGGCCGTAGAACGGCAACTGGCAATCCTCCTGCGCATCGCGCGCCTTGCGCTTCAGGCGAGCGGCGCTTTGCGTCTTGTAGTCGAGCACCGCATGACGGCCGTCGCGATGGCGGTCGAGCCGGTCGATGCGGCCATGCAGCCGGATCGGCTGGCCGTCGCGCATCGGCAGTTCCGCGCCGGCGTCGAGTTCGCCCGCATGCCAGTACCAGCCTTCGCGCTCGCGCGCGGCCTGCCACGCGACGTACGAGGGCAATACCGCGAGCCAGCGGCGGTAGTAGCCGATCGCATTGCCGTCCTCGGCCATCACGCCGTCGAAGACCTCGCGCGAGACGGCCTGCAGATGCGCGACGCGGGCCGCATCGTCGCGCAGGTCCCGCGCCTGCACGTCGCGGTGATAGCGCAGCAGGATCTGGTGCAGCAGCTCGCCGATATCGCGCTTCTCGAGGTCGTCGCTGACCGCCTCCAGGCCAGCCAGGCCCAGCATGCGCCCGGCGAAGAACTGGTACGGGCAGCGGCGCAGCATGTTGTACGACTGCGCGCTCCAGCGCGCCGGGGCCAGTTCCGGCGCCGAGGGTGCGGGCATGCCGCCGACCTGCGCGATCGCCTCGTGCAGCGAAGGCGCGACGCTCGCGGCGATTGGCGCACCGGCCGCTTCGCAGTGCACTGCCAATCGTTCGAGCCAGCCCGATACATGCTTCGGTTCGCCGCGGCCGCCGAAACGCTGCCAGGTCATCACGACGTCGTCGTTGTTCAGCAGCACCTCGGCCAGATCGCGCGCCTGCTGCGCAAAGCGCGCCTCGCGATCCTCGAGGCCGAGCTCGCGGCGCATCTGGTTGGAGAAGAACATCAGCTCGGCCGCGGTCGACGGCAGTTGCGCGTCGTCGCAGCCGACGATCACCACACCGTCGAAGCGGCGCATCCGCGCGCCGTTCAGCGGCAGGATCGTGATGCGCGCGGCGGCGGGCTCGCTCGGCTCCTTGTAGGCCACCGCTTCGAGCAGCGCGGCCAGCATCGCGCGGAACTCGGCCAGCGTCAGCGTGGCGGTGGCGCTCGCCTCGTCGTCGGGCAGTTCGTCGAGCCGCGCCAGTGCGTCGAGCAGTTGCGCGCCGGCATCGTCGGCGGTCAGCGCGGCGCGCATGTCGAGCGCGTCGAGCGTGGCCTGCAGGCGCTGCAGCCAGAATCCGACCGGACGCGCGTCGTTGCCGCGCGGCCAGGCTTGCGCCTCGCCGGCCAACTGGCGCAGCAGCGCCGCGGTGGCGGCCTGGGCCGCGGCCAGCACGGCCGCTTCCTCGTCGTCATGCGGGCTCATATCGGGCGCTGTGTCGGCGGTCCACTGCGCCTGTGGCGTCGCCGGAAAGCGCTGCAGCAGCCGGCGCCATCCGCCGGTGATGCCGTGGCGGCGCACTTGGCGCTCGAGCAGCGCGATCGCGGCGCCGCGCTGCGGCAGCTGCGGCAGGCAGAACGGGCTCTTGAGCAGGTCGAGCAGCGCCGCGGTATCGCCGTCGCCGACGACCAGATCGAACCAGCGCATCAGTGCGGCGGCGGCGCGCGTGGTCGACAGCTTCCAGCCCGTTTCGTCGCGTACCGGCGCCCCGGCGCGCGCCAGCAGCGCACGCGCGCGCCGCGCGACCACGCGGTCATGCGCGACCAGCGCCAGCTGCTTGCGGCCCTCGTTGAGCCAGCGCACCAGCTGATCGGCCGCGGCCGCCGCCTCGTCCTCGAAGCGCGCGCTGCCGATCAATCGCACGCGCGGGCGATCGGCGGGCAGGCGCGGCGCCATCAGCATCGGCAGCGACGGCAACGCGGACGTGTCGGCGGGCAGACGGCACTCGGGCCAGAGCCTGAGCAAGGTGCGATACCAGTTGCCGCGGCCGCCATCTTCATCGCGGCCGCCATCGCCGGCGCGATCGAAGTCGAAGCCGCTCGCCCCTTCCACAGCGCCGCCGCCTTCGTCATCGACTTCGTCGGCCTCGCCCTCGGCCGCCTCGCCGCTCCAGTCGTAGCCGATCTCCAGCACCGGCACCATGTCGGCGGCGGCGCGCAGGAAGGCCGCCTCGATCGGCGTCGGCGGAGTCGGCCCGAGCCATACCACCGGGCCGGTCAGTTGCTGGGCCAGCGCCTGCAACGCGCGCCGGCGCGCCGGCAGCGGATCGTCGGGTCCGGACAGCGCCTGCCAGAACGCCAGCACGATGCGCGCCTCCTCGCCGAGGAAGCGCTCGGACAGATGCGCATAGCTGCGTTGCAACGCCTCCTGCAGCAGGCCGGCGCGATCCTCGGCCAGTACCGCGTCGTCGTCGCGGATGGCGGCATCCTCGAGCCAGCGCGCCGAGAGTTCGTCGCAGACCGTCAGCACGGTCTGCGCCAGCCCCCAGGCCGCCGGCTCGGTCTGCGCGCCGAAGGCCTGCCGCAACCAGTCCTGGCCGCGGATCGCCTGCTGCACCGCGAGCAGGCGCGCGGCGTGGCTGCGTACCTTGCCGCCATGCAGCATCGCGGGCGGGAAATCGAGCAGCCAATGGCCGAGCGTCAGGATCCGCGGCAGCAGCCGCGGCGCCCCGGATGCGCGCGCGGCGCGGTCCAGCGCCTGGCGCACGCCCGGGATCTGCGCCGCGGTAGGCACCACCAGATGCGCGGCGGACGCGCTCTGGCCGTGCTGCTCGCAGCGGTCGAGGAAATACCAGGCCGCGGCCGCGGCATTGTCGAGAAAGTCGCGGCCGGGGCGGAAGCGCAGCGTTGTCATGTAGCGGGGTGAAATGGCAAGGCCTGGCTGGCGGAAACGGTGGCAATCGGTGAACGTCGGCCCGCGTTCGGAGCGGGCGCATGGGGGCGCGCATGGGGGCGCGCATGGGGGGCGCGCATACGGGCGCAGCACATACGGGCGCAGCATGGCAACACCTCGACCCCATCCTGACGCCGCGCGGTCCTGCGCCGGCGTCACGCGATCGCGGCCGGCCTCAGGAGCGGTCGCCTTCGATGCGGGCGCGGATCTCGCGCGCGGTTTCGAGCAGTCCTTCGTAGCCGGAGCGCGCATGTTCGGGCAGGTCCGGATCGCCGACCAGCGTACCGAGCGTCTCGATGATGCTGTAGACAAGGCCCTTGGCCGCACCCACCGCGATGCTGTTCTCTTCGACGGCGGTACTCAGATGGGCCAGCGCATCGCCAAGATGCTCGGCGCCGGCCGATTCGGACCGTGCTTCAGCATCCGCCTCGGGCAACGGCCGGGAATCGCGCAGGGGATCGCGGATCGGGTCGCGGGTCGGGTCGCGGGTCGGATCGTCTTCGGGCGTCATGGTCATGGCCTGATCGATAGCAAGGGACTGCGCCGGGACTTGTCCGGCACGTGTTCATTCTACGCGCGCCGTGCCCGCCCACGGCAACTACGAGCCAGTGCGGTGCCCTGCGCGCCTCGGGAAAACCCGAGGTCCAAGCATGCGATATTGACAAAATCTCTGGCGCCGATTGAAAGGGATCATTGGCTTCGCGGCGCCGGGCGCGGCAGAATGGCGCCATCCCTGGTACGAGGCCGATGCCGCCGGCGCCGGGACCGCACGGCACGCAAGCGTACGGACGAAGGCAGGCACGGTTGAAATCGAGGCTGCCGCCGCCATCTTCGATATTGCGAATCCGGGCGGCCAAACCGGCCAGCTCCGACCGGCGCAATATGACCGGCCCCGACGAGCCGCGAAAAAGTCGTGTAATGTAGCGGTTCGGCATAATCCAGCCTTTTGAAATCCCCGAGCGAAACCTGAGGTTTTCCGCCATGAGCGAACAAATCAAGTATGTGAGCGACGCCTCCTTCGACGCCGACGTCCTCCAATCCGACAAGCCCGTGCTGCTCGACTTCTGGGCCGAATGGTGCGGCCCCTGCAAGATGATCGCGCCGATCCTGGACGAAGTCGCCAAGGACTACAGCGACAAGCTGCAAGTAGCCAAGATCAACGTCGACGAGAACCAGCAGGTGCCGGCCAAATTCGGCATCCGCGGCATCCCCACGCTGATCCTGTTCAAGAACGGCCAGGTCGCCGCGCAGAAGGTCGGCGCGCTGTCGAAGTCGCAGCTGACCGCCTTCCTCGACGGCAACCTGTAATTGCCCTCGCGGCGCCGCGCAACGCGCGCCGCGACAGGCATCGCCGCCCTCCCGGGCGGCCACGATCCGACCGGCTCGCCGCCTCTGGTGCGCCGGTCGGATTGTGCTAAGATGCCCCCTACAACTTCCCCGAGCGTTCGCTCATTTCTTTCCCCTTCCTTTGCTTCTGCCCGTCCGGGCCCATCTGTACCCCTCGTCTATGCACCTGACAGAACTCAAATCGCTTCACGTGTCTGCCCTTCTCGAAATGGCCGCGACCCTCGAGATCGACAACGCACAGCGGATGCGCAAACAGGAACTGATGTTTGCGATCCTGAAGAAGCGCGCCAAGATGGGCGAAACCATCTACGGAGACGGCACGCTGGAAGTGTTGCCTGACGGCTTCGGCTTTCTGCGCTCGCCCGAAACGTCGTATCTGGCCAGCACGGACGATATCTATATTTCCCCCTCGCAAATCCGCCGCTTCAATCTGCATACCGGCGATTCGATCGAGGGCGAGGTGCGGACGCCGAAGGATGGCGAGCGTTATTTCGCGCTGGTCAAGGTCGACAAGGTCAACGGGCAGCCGCCCGAAGCGGTCAAGAACCGCATCATGTTCGAGAACCTGACGCCGCTGCATCCGAACCGGCCGCTGACGCTCGAACGCGATATCAAGGCCGAGGAAAACATCACCGGCCGCATCATCGACATGATCGCGCCGATCGGCCGCGGCCAGCGCGCGCTGCTGGTGGCCTCGCCGAAGTCGGGCAAGACCGTGATGCTGCAGCACGTCGCGCACGCGATCGCCAACAACCATCCCGAAGCCGACCTGTTCGTGCTGCTGATCGACGAGCGTCCCGAGGAAGTGACCGAGATGCAGCGCTCGGTGCGCGGCGAGGTGGTGGCGTCGACCTTCGACGAACCGGCGATCCGCCACGTGCAGGTCGCCGAGATGGTGATCGAGAAGGCCAAGCGCCTCGTAGAACTGAAGCGCGACGTGGTGATCCTGCTGGACTCGATCACGCGTCTGGCGCGCGCCTACAACACGGTGGTGCCGGCCTCGGGCAAGGTGCTGACCGGCGGTGTCGACGCCAACGCGCTGCAGCGTCCGAAGCGTTTCTTCGGTGCCGCGCGCAATCTCGAGGAAGGCGGTTCGCTGACCATCATCGCCACCGCGCTGATCGAGACCGGCAGCCGCATGGACGACGTGATCTACGAAGAGTTCAAGGGCACCGGCAACATGGAAGTGCACCTCGAACGCCGGCTGGCCGAGAAGCGCGTCTACCCGTCGATCAACCTGAACAAGTCCGGCACGCGCCGCGAGGAACTGCTGATCAAGCCCGAGATCCTGCAAAAGATCTGGGTGCTGCGCAAGTTCATCTCGGACATGGATGAAGTGCAGGCGATGGAATTCATCCTCGACAAGATGAAGGCGACCAAGAACAACGCCGAATTCTTCGACATGATGCGCCGCGGCGGCTGAGGCCGCGCCGGCCCGCTTCATCGCCGCATGATCAAGGCGCGCCGCGGCGCGCCTTTTTTCTTCCTGCACCGACCGCCATGCTCGCCCGCCTCGCCCGACTGCTGCATGCCCGTTCGCGCCAGCGCAAGCTGCGCCGCTACGCGATCGACGACGCGCTGTGGCAGCAGACCGTTTCCGCGCTGCCCTTCCTGCAGCGCTACGGCGCCGAAGACCTGGCGGCGCTGCGCGAGCTGGCCACGCTGTTCATCGCCGACAAGGAATATTCGACCGCGCACGAGCTGGTGCTGACCGACGAGATGGTGGTCAGCGTCGCCGCGCAGGCTTGCGTGCCGATCCTGCGGCTCGGGCTGCAGTGGTATCGCGGCTGGCACGGCATCGTGCTGTATCCCGGCGAATTCATCATCCGGCGGACCGTCGAGGATGAGATCGGCCTGGTCCATGGCGTGGTCGAAGAGGCCAGCGGCGAAGCATGGGAGCATGGGCCCGTGATCCTGTCGTGGCCGGACGCGAGCCTGCCCGGCGCGGGGCTCGATGCCGCCGCGGACCATCCCGACGACACCTACAACGTGGTCATCCACGAGTTCGCCCACAAGCTCGACATGCTCGATGGCGAGGCCGACGGTGTGCCGCCCTTTTCGCGCGGTCTGCATGCGGGCGTCCAGCGCAGCCAGTGGGCGCAGACGTTCGAGGCCGAATACCAGCGCTTTGCCGACGCCTGCGATGCGGTGCCCGACGCCGCCTGGGACGAGCCCGAGCGCCTGCCGGCGCCGATGCGCGTGATCGACCCCTACGGCGCCGAGGCACCGGGCGAGTTCTTCGCGGTGGCCTCGGAAGCGTTCTTCGTCGAGCCGGCGGGGCTTTCGCGGCATTGGCCGGTGCTGTACGGGCTGCTGAAGACGTTCTACCGGCAGGATCCCGCGTCGATGTGATTCACGCAACACAAACCAACATCGGATCTTCGCGGCGCGATGTTTGTTGCACCTTGCCCAAGTCCTTGTTTCTCTGCCATAATCCGCGTTTGTCCGTCACCGGCAAGTGGTTCGCTCGCCGCCAGCCAGCGCAACACCGAATGGCCAAGCTTGGCCAGCACGAACAGGCGGCCGCGGACTGGCTACCCAACCTGCAAGGAAACACCATGAAAGAAGGCATTCACCCGAATTACCGCGAAGTCGTGTTCGTCGACGTGTCGTGCGACTTCAGCTTCGTGACCCGCTCGACCATCCAGACCAAGGAAACGATCACCTGGAAGGACGGCAAGGAATATCCGCTGGCCAAGATCGAAGTGTCGTCGGAATCGCACCCGTTCTACACCGGCACCCAGAAGATCATGGACACCGCCGGCCGCGTCGAGAAATTCCGCCAGAAGTTCGGCAGCAAGCTGGGCAAGGCCGCCGCGAAGTAATCCGGCGCTGGACCCAGAGACGGCGCCGGCAGCGCATCCCGCATGCCTTCTGCCGCCGTCCGATGCGCGCCTTCCTGCAGGAATCGGTGCACATTGTGTTAAAAGAGGCAGCCCAGGCTGCCTCTTTGCATTTGCAACGCGTGGGGCGCCGCGCTGTCTTCTTTCCGATGCAAGCAGTCAACCGCGCCCACCCGGTTCGGTGCCACGTCCGGCGCCATGCCAGCGCCAAACCACGCCGCCCAGTCCGCTGACCGATCGATGAGCCCCGTCAAAGCCTCCCGCGTCCACCTGACCGCCGCCGCCACCGGGGCGCTGCCCCGCGCGCTGCTGCTGGCGATCTGCATCATCTACGGCGCCGTCGGCCTGTTCGGCCGCGACCCGTGGAAGAACGAGGACGCCGCCGGCTTCGGCGTGATGTGGCAACTGGCCATCGGCGGACTGCACGACTGGCTGATGCCCAATATCGCCGGCCGGCCCTACGGGCAGGACGGCCCGCTGGTGTTCTGGGTCGGCGCGGCGATGATCCGGCTGGCGGGCGGCTGGCTGGGCGCGCCCGATGCCGCCCGGCTTGCCACCGCGCTGTTCTACTTCGGCACCTGCGCCTTCATCTGGTACGCGACCTATCTGCTGGGACGCCGCACCGAGGTGCAGCCCTTCGCCTTCGCCTTCGGCGGCCAGCCCAACGCCCGCGACTACGGCCGCACGCTGGCCGATGGTGCGCTGCTGATCTTCCTGGCCTGCGTCGGCCTGGCGATGCGCGGCCACGAGACCACGCCGCAGGTCGGCCAGGTCTGCTTCGTCGCGATGAGCCTCTATGGCCTGGTGCGCAGCCTCGACATGCCGACCCAGGGCGCGCTGTGGCTGGGCGCCGGCCTGGGCGCGCTGACGCTGGCCAGCGGGCCGATCCTGCCGCTGGTGCTGTTCGCCGCGATCCTGATCGGCGGCCTGGTCTGCAAGCCGCTGCCGCTGCGGCGCGTGCTGACAATCGCCCTGCCGATCGCGCTGGCGATGGTCGCCGCCTGGATGGCGGCGACCTATTTCGGCGCGGCGCAGCGCGACGAGGCGGTCAGCTTCATCCGTGAATGGTCGCGCTACGACCGCCGCACCTACAGCTGGCCGAACGGCTTCGCGATCGGCTTCGTCGCGCGCAACTTCTTTCTGTTCTCGTGGCCGGTGTGGCCGATCGCGATCTGGTCGTGGCTGAGCTGGGCCGGCATGCGTCGCAGCCCTCATGTCGCGCTGCCGCTGGCGCTGCTGCTGCCGTTGTTCGTGCTGCTGCTGATGCTGCGCCAGCCCGGCGACGTGCAGTTCATCCTGCTGCTGCCGCCGATGGCGGTGCTGGCGGCTTTCGGCCTGCCGACGCTGACGCGCGCGACGATCAATGCGATCGACTGGTTCGCGCTGCTGTTCTTCACGATCTTCGGCGGCACCGTCTGGTTCATGTGGCTGGCCAAGACGACCGGCTGGCCGCCGCGGATCGCCAACAACATCTTCAAGCAGCTGCCCGGCTACCTGCATGTGTTCTCGGTCAGCGCGGTGCTGTTCGCGCTGGCCGCTACCGCGGCCTGGGTGCTGGTGGTGCGCTGGCGGCTGTCGCGCGCGCCCAAGCAGATCTGGCGTCCGGTGGTGATCTCGGCCGCCGGCACCACGCTGATGTGGGTGATGGCGATGACGCTGTGGCTGCCGTCGATCAACTACGGCAAGACCTACCGCGACGTCGCCGAGGCCGCCTCGATGGCGCTGCCCTCGACCTACGAATGCGTGCAGCCAATCCGCATGGGCGACGCGCAACTGGCCTCGTTCGCCTTCTTCGGGCATTTCCGCTTCGGCGGTCCGGAGGACGGCTGCGACGTGCTGCTGCGCCACGATCCGGTCGACTACGGCGAACCGTCCAGCATCTCGCGCTTCGAATGGCGCCTGATCTGGGAAGGCCGCCGCCCGTCGGACCGTGACGAGCGCTTCCGCATGTACCAGCTGATCGAAAAACCCGCGGTGCCGCCGCGCAAGAGCACGCGCCGGCTGCCGCGGCAGCCTTGATTCCCCGCCGCGGCGGCTGGGGTGCCCGCCCTTCCCGCGCTGCCGGGGCTTATCCCGTCCGCCCCGGCATGATCGCGCAGCCGCGCGGCCCGGCCTTGCGCGGCGCCCTCGAACGACCATGACCCTGACCCAGGACCTTCGCCGCATTGCCGCGCTGGCCGGCCCCGTGCTGGTGGGCCAGCTGGCCGTCATCGCCTTCAGCGTGATCGACACCATCATGGCAGGCCGCGCGTCGGCCACCGATCTGGCCGCGGTCGGGCTGGGCGGATCGATCTACGTGACGGTCTACATCAGCCTGATGGGGGTGCTGCAGGCGCTGGCGCCGATCGCCGGCCAGCTCTATGGCGCCGGCCGCCACGCCGAGATCGGCGTCGAGGTGCGGCAGGCCGCGTGGCTGGGCCTTGCGCTCGCTGTGCCGGGCATGCTGCTGCTCAGTTTCCCCGGGCCGCTGCTGGCGTTCGCCAAGGCCCCGCCAGAACTGGTCGACAAGGCCACCGCCTATCTGCATCTGCAGGCGTTCGGCCTGCCCGCGGCGCTGGGCTTTCGCATCTATTCGGCGCTGAACAATGCGCTGTCGCGCCCGATCATGGTGACGCTGCTGCAATTGCTCGGGCTGGCGGTCAAGGTGCCGCTCAATGCGTGGTTCATCCATGGCGGGCTGGGTCTGGCGCCGATGGGCGGCCCGGGCTGCGCGCTGGCCTCGACGCTGATCAGCTGGATGTGGTGCCTGTCCGGCGTGCTGATCCTGCGCCATGGCGGCGCCTACCGGCCGCTCGGCATCTTCGCGGCGTGGAGCTGGCCGATGCGCTCGCACCTGTGGGCGCTGCTGCGGCTCGGCGTACCGATGGGGCTGACCTATCTGATCGAGATCACCTCGTTCACGCTGATGTCTGTCTTCATCACGCGGCTGGGCACCGTGACGCTGGCCGGGCACCAGATCATCGCCAATCTCGGCGCGGTCGCCTACATGCTGCCGCTGTCGCTGGGCATCGCCACCTCGACGCTGGTGGCGCAGGCGGTCGGCGCGCGCGACCGGGCCGGCGCACGCCGTGTCGGCTGGCGCGGGATCCGGCTGGCGGCGGCGCTGGCGCTGGCTGTCGGCGCGACGCTGTGGCTACTGCGTGCGCCGGTGCTGCAGGCCTATGCCAGCGATGCGGCGGTGGTCCAGGCCGCGCTGCCGCTGGTGACCTTCGTCGCGCTCTACCAGGCCTTCGACGCCGTGCAGGTGACGACCGCCTTCGTGCTGCGCGCCTACAAGATCGCGCTGGTGCCGACCGTGATCTATGCGGTATCGCTGTGGGGAATCGGCCTGGGCGGCGGCTATCTGCTGGGATTCGGGCTGATCGACGGGCTGCCGGCCTTTACGCGGGGCGCGGCCGGTTTCTGGCTGGCCAACAGCCTGAGCCTGGCGATTGCCGGTGCGCTGCTGGTGTTCTATTTCATTAGGATCAGCGAGGAGCGCAGCTGAGGGCGAGCGCGGGCGGAACCTGGAGACATGACCAGCGCCCCACTCCGCGCTTTCCGGCAAACCAGGCGACAAAATCCCGCGACCAATTCCCGCGACCAAAAAGAAAAACCCGCATGGCGTTAACCATGCGGGTTCAGTTTTGGCGGAGTGGACGGGACTCGAACCCGCGACCCCCGGCGTGACAGGCCGGTATTCTAACCGACTGAACTACCACTCCTTAGTCGGCTTATCGATATTGCCGCACCGAAGTGCAGGCTTTACCGATAATCTGGACGTTTGATTACGCCCATTATCTGGCGTCCCCTAGGGGATTCGAACCCCTGTACTCACCGTGAAAGGGTGATGTCCTAGGCCTCTAGACGAAGGGGACAGAAACCTGTTTTTCAACACGTTCCGTCTTGCTTCGATCATCGCGGCGAACCGCTTGATCGAAACGGATAACACCGGACTGCTGATGTTATCGCTGGAATTTTGGTGGAGCTAAGCGGGATCGAACCGCTGACCTCTTGCATGCCATGCAAGCGCTCTCCCAGCTGAGCTATAGCCCCATGTGTACTGCCGTCGCCGTTATTGCCACCGGCGTTTCGCCTTTTGTTTCAGATTATCGTTCGTTTTACCGAAGCGATTATCTTGTCGTTTCCAGCGAAGCCAAGATTATATAACAGCCTTGCTTTTTTGCAAGCCCCTATTTCACTTTTTTTACTGCTTCGGTTGCCGTCGAAATCGCTTCGGATATTCGCCGCCAAACCGCTGCGGTACTGCCGTGATGCCCGCTTGGTGTTGAACCGCGCTGCAGGGAGAAAGAGATTATGCGCAAGTCGCGGCGAAAGCGCAAGCCCCCGCCGCAACTTTTTTTGCTGGATCAGGCACTCACGCCGGCCTGCAGCCGGCGGAGCACGGTCTCGCGGCCGATCAGTTCGAGCACTGCATCGATGCTGGGCGTCTGCAGCTGGCCGACCACCAGCAGCCGCACCGGCATCGCGAGCTTCGGCATCTTCAGGCCGAACTCGGCCAGCACCGCCTTGAACTCGGCCGAGATCGCCTCGCGCCGCCATTCGGCCAGCCCTTCCAGGCGCTGGGCCAGCGCGCGTACCGCCGGCGCGATCTCGGCGGTCAGATGTTCTGCCTTCAGCGCCGGATCGGGCTGCGGCTCGCCGCGATAGAACAGCAGCGCGGTCTGCGCGACCTCTTTCAGCGTATTGGCGCGATCCTTGACCAGCGCCACCACGCCGACCAGATCGGCGCCCTCGACCTTGCCGCCCAGCTGCTCGATGAACGGCCGCGTCAGTTCGGCCAGGCGCGCGTTGTCGCCGACCTTGATGTAGTGGTTGTTCAGCCAGGCCAACTTTTCCGGGTTGTACTGCGCCGGCGACTTGCCCAGATGTTCCAGGTCGAACCATTCGACGAACTGCTCGCGCGAGAAGATCTCGGCGTCGCCGTGCGCCCAGCCCAGCCGCGCCAGATAGTTGAGCACCGCCTCGGGCAGATAGCCCTCGTCGCGATAGGCGGTCACCGCCATCGCGCCATGGCGCTTGCTCATCTTCTCGCCGTGCTCGTTCAGCACGGTCGGCAGGTGCGCGTAGACCGGCGGCGTACCGCCCAGCGCGCGAATGATATTGATCTGGCGCGGCGTGTTGTTGACGTGATCGTCGCCGCGGATCACATGGGTGATCTTCATGTCGAGGTCGTCGATCACCACGCAGAAGTTGTAGGTCGGCGTGCCGTCCGGCCGCGCGATCACCAGGTCGTCGAGCTCGTCGTTCGAGATCTCGATGCGGCCCTTGACCGCGTCGTCCCACACCACGCTGCCGCCGATCGGGTTCCTGAAGCGGACCACCGGATCGACGCCGGCCGGCGGAGTCGGCAGGACCTTGCCCGGCTCGGGCCGCCAGAAGCCGTTGTAGCGCGGCTTTTCGCCCCGCGCGCGCTGCGCCTCGCGCAGTGCATCGAGCTCCTCGGTGCTCATGTAGCAGGGGTAGGCCAGGCCCGCGTCCAGCATCTGCCTGACCACCTCGCGATAGCGGTCCATCCGCTGCATCTGGTAGAACGGGCCCTCGTCGATGTCCAGGCCCAGCCAGTCCATGCTCTCGAGGATCACGTCGACCGCTTCCTGCGACGAGCGTTCGACGTCGGTGTCCTCGATGCGCAGAATGAAATCGCCCTTCATGCGGCGGGCGAAGGCCCACGGATACAGCGCGGAGCGGATATTGCCCAGATGGATGAAGCCGGTCGGGCTCGGGGCGAAGCGGGTGCGGACGCGTGTGGTCATAGAGGGGAAGAACCGGGGAAGACTGCGGAGATTCGCGGAAAAACAGCCCGCGCAACAGGGGGCGCGGGCGACGATTCGAAGCCGGTCATTGTAGCAAAGGCATCAGTCAGCGCTGACTGATACCGGCCGCGGCCGCTACGGATGATCGGGCCGTTGCGCGGAATCATTTATGCTATCGCCCGGTCTGAACCGCTGCCGCCACCGGCGGCCGTCGGAGCGCGACGCGCCGGCACGCCGGCCCCGGGGTCCTGCCCTTTCCTATTCGTATTCCCGCATGCAACGACGTACCTTCCTGAGCGCGGCGGCGGGCGCCACCGCGGCGTCCCTGCTCGCAGCCTGCAGCCTGGGCCCCAAGCCGGATACGCCGGCCGCGCCGTCCGCCGTCACGCCCGCGCCCCGCCCCGTCCGCATCGGCCTCGCGCTGGGCGGCGGCGCCGCGCGCGGCTTCGCCCATATCGGCGTGATCAAGACGCTGGAAGCGCACGGCATCCGCCCCGACCTGGTCACCGGCACCAGCGCCGGCGCGGTGGTCGCGGCGCTCTACGCCTCCGGCATGGACGGCTTCGAGCTGAACAAGCACGCACTGAAGATGGACGAGGCCACCATCGCCGACTGGGCGCTGCCGTTCGGCACCCGCTTCGGCGGCTGGCTCAAGGGCGAGGCGCTGCAGAACTACGTGAACCGCCTGGTCGACAACCGGCCTATCGAGGCGATGAAGATTCCGCTGGGCATCGTCGCCACCGACCTGAAGACCGGCCGCGCGATCCTGTTCCGGCGCGGCAATACCGGCCAGGCGGTACGCGCGTCCAGCAGCGTGCCGGGCGTGTTCCAGCCAGTGTCGATCCAGGGACACGACTACGTCGACGGCGGCCTGGTCGAGCCGGTGCCGGTCGACTCCGCGCGCAGCATGGGCGCCGACTTCGTGATCGCGGTCAACATCTCGGCAGATCCGGCCAGCCAGAACAACGCTGGCCAGAGCGGCGTGCTGCTGCAGACCACGGCCATCATGGGGCAGTCGATCAACCGGCTGGCGCTGGCCCGCGCCGACGTGGTGATCCGCCCCGACCTGCCGGACATGAGCGGCAGCGACTTCGGCGCACGCAACCGCGCGATTCTCGCGGGCGAGAAGGCCGCCGTGGCCGCCCTGCCCGCACTGCGCGAGAAGCTGGCGCAGGCGCGCCTGCAGCTCGTTGCGCCGGTCGCGCCGGTCGCGCCGGTCGCGCCGATTGCGCCGGTCGCGGGGAAGTAGGCAGCGGGCACAGCAGATCGCAACCAGCACGGCACCACCGCACCAACGAAAAAGGACTGCCGAGGCAGTCCTTTTCATTGCATGGCGATCGGCGCCAATCGACGCCAATCCGGCGCCGTTGCGATCAGCCGCCGTAGAACGTACGCCCGCTGGCGTTCGGATCGAAGCGCTTGAGCGTCTCGACCATGCCGCCGATGCCGCCGGCCGCGCCGTTGTCGCGCTCGGGCATATCGTCGATGCGGCGCGCGCCGTTGTAGCGCGTGACCCAGTAGGCCGAACGCATGTCGTCGACGCGGATCTTGCTGCCCGTCGACGGCGCGTGCACGAACTTGTTGTCGCCGATATAGATGCCGACGTGCGAGAACGCGTGGCGCATCGTGTTGAAGAACACCAGGTCGCCGGGGCGCAGTTCGTGCGCGGCAACGTTCGTGCCGACGCGGCTGATCTCGACCGAGCGCCGCGGCAGCATGAAGCCGAAGGTGTCGTTGAAGACGTAGCGGACGAAGCCGCTGCAATCGAGGCCCGATTCCGGCGTGTTGCCGCCGAAGCGATAGCGGACACCGATCAGGCCCAGCGCGTTCATCACCAGATCGCCGGCCTTGTTGGCGACATGGCTGGTCGAATTCATCATCGACGACAGCAGGCCCTTCTTCGGCTCGGGCTGCTGGGCCTCGGCGCTCAGCTCCGTGCCGGGTTCCTTGAACACCGTGTCAGCCAGGGCTCCATTCGACAAGGCCGCGCCGCATGCCAGGGTCAGTCCGATGGCGGCACGCGCCAGGGAATGAAGCACCGTTCGCTGCATGGGTTCTCCCGTTGGTTCCGGTTCGGATGATTCAAATCACACGATCCCTCACGCGACGCGACAACCCATCGTCGTGTGGATCGGAGATGACTATGTGGAAAGACTGCTGACGGCGAATGCCAGGAGCCGAATCGTCCCGACAACGGTGTCGGGGTACGGCCGGACGCACCCGCCAGGAGACGTGCGGCGTGCAAACCACCCACACATCAAGTTCTCGCGGGATGGTATAAGGTCACGCCGGCGATGTCAAAGTTCGTTACAAAATCGGCCGAAATCGCCGTGTAATCAAAGGAATAGCGGGGGACTTGCACGCTGATTCTTGGGATTGGCCGCGGTATCGGACAAAGAGCGGCGGCCGTGGGTGGCCATGTGCGGACCTCAGCCGGGCGTTCATCCCGGCCAGCCTCCGGCGTCTCCTGCCCGCAGACCCAGGCCGGAGTCCATGCCGAGTTGGGCCGCCCGCATCAGCTTGCGGGTGTAGGCGTGCTGCGGTGCGCCCAGCACCGCATCGGTCTCGCCGGCCTCGACCACCTCCCCGCCCTTCATCACGATGACGCGGTGCGCCATCGCGCGGATCACGGCCAGGTCGTGGCTGATGAACAGGTAGCTGAGGTTGTACTTGCGCTGCAGCTGCGACAGCAGTGCCAGCACCTGCTGCTGGATCGATACGTCGAGCGCCGAGGTCGGTTCGTCGAGCACCACCACCTGCGGCTTGAGGATCAGCACGCGCGCGATGGCGATGCGCTGGCGCTGCCCGCCGGAGAACTCGTGCGGATAGCGCCCCAGCGCGGTGCGGTCCAGCCCCACCTCGCGCAGCGCCTCGATCACGCGTTCGCGCATCGCCTCGCGCGACAGCCCCGGCTGATGCAGCGCCAGGCCCTCGCCGACGATCTGCTCGATCGTCATGCGCGGCGACAGCGAGCCGAACGGGTCCTGGAACACCACCTGCAGCCGGGCCCGCAGCGACGCGCGCTCGGCCCGCCTGACCTGTTCCAGGCTGCGCCCGAGAAACTGGATCTGGCCGCCGCTCTTGCGCTGCAGCGCGAGCACCGCGTGAGCCAGCGTGGTCTTGCCCGAACCGGACTCGCCGACGATGCCCAGCGTCTCGCCCTCGCGCAGGTCGAAGTCGACCTCCTTGACCGCGCGGACCACGTCGCGGCCGAACCAGCCGGCCAGGCCCCGGCGCTTGCGCGTGTAGTTGACGTCCAGGCCGCGCGCGCTCAGCAGGGTCGGCGCCAGCGGCAGCACCGGCACCACCTCGCGCCGCGGCCGGCTGTCGATCAGCCGCTGCGTGTACGGGTGGCGCGGATTGGCGAAGACCTCGGCGGTCTCGCCGATCTCGACCAGCACGCCCTGCTCCATCACGCCGATGCGCTGGGCAAACGCGCGCACCATGTTCAGGTCGTGGGTGATCAGCATCACCGCCATGCCGAACTCGGCCTGCAGGTCGCGCAGCAGCTCGAGGATCTGCACACGGATCGTGACGTCGAGCGCCGTGGTCGGCTCGTCGGCCAGCAGCAGCTTGGGCCGGCAGGCCAGCGCCATCGCGATCATCGCGCGCTGGCGCTGGCCGCCCGACAGCTGGTGCGGGAAGCTGTCGAAGCGATGCGCCGCCTCCTCGATGCCGGTGCGCTCGAGCAGCGCGATCGCCCGTTCGCGCGCGGCGCGCTTGTCCAGCCCCTCGTGCAGCTCCAGCGTCTCGACGATCTGGTTGCCGACCGTATAGAGCGGGTTCAGCGCGGTCATCGGCTCCTGGAAGATCATCGCGATCTCGCTGCCGCGGATCGCGCGGATCTCGCGGTCGGGCACGCGCAGCAGGTCGCGCCCTTCGAAATGGATCGCGCCCTGGTAGCGCGCGTCCTCGACGAGCCGCAACATCGACAGCGCGGTCACGGTCTTGCCCGAGCCGGACTCGCCGACCAGCGCGAAGCGTTCGCCGGGACGCAGCGAGAAGCTGACATCGCGCACCGCGCGGGTGGCCTCCGGCCCTTCGCCGAAGGTCACCGACAGGCGGTCGACGCGGATCAGCGCCGGATCGGCAGCGTCGCGCGGCGTACCCATGGGCTGTGGCGGCATCTTGATGGGAAGGTCATTCATGGCCGCGCTCCCGCGGCGGACTGCCCCGCCGCTGCGGCATCCGTCGCCGGTCCGCCGGCCGATCCCGCCGACGGGTCGGGCAGCTTGGGCTCGACCCGGCCGCGCAGCGCCGCCAGGCCCAGCCGCGTATCGAAGGCATCGCGCAGCGCATCGCCCATGAACGTCAGCAACAGCAGCGTGACGACCAGCACGCCGAAGGTCGACAGCGAGATCCACCACGCATCCAGATTGGCCTTGCCCTGCGCCAGCAGCTCGCCCAGGCTCGGCGTGGTCGGCGGCACGCCCAGGCCGAGGAAGTCGAGGCTCGTCAGCGCCAGGATCGCGGCGCTCATGCGGAACGGCAGGAAGGTGATCACCGGCGTCAGGCTGTTGGGCAGGATATGGCGCCACATGATCTGCACATTGGACAGGCCCAGTGCGCGCGCCGCCTTGACGTAGTCGAGCGAGCGGTTGCGGTAGAACTCGGCGCGCACGTAGTCCGACAAACCCATCCAGCCGAACAGCGACAGCAGGATGATCAGCAGCGCCAGGCTGGGCTCGAAGATCGAGGCGAAGATGATCAGCAGATAGAGCTCCGGCATCGAGCTCCAGATCTCGATCGCGCGTTGCGAGATCAGGTCGAAGCGCCCGCCGAAGAAGCCCATCAGCGCGCCGGTGATGGTGCCGATCACCACGCCGATCACGGTCAGCGCCAGGCCGAACAGCACCGACACGCGGAAGCCATAGATCAGCCGCGCCAGCACGTCGCGGCCGCGGTCGTCGGTGCCGAGCCAGTTCTCCGACGACGGCGGCGCCGGATTGGGCTCCTTGGCGAAGTAGTTCAGCGTGTCGTACGAATAGCGGTTGGGCGGATAGATGGCCCAGTTGCCGTTGCTGGTGATGCGCTGGCGGATGAAGGGATCGAGATAGTCGGTCGGGGTCGGGAAGTCGCCGTCGAACGTGGTCTCGGCATAGGTCTGCACGATCGGGAAATACCACTCGCCGCGGTACTTGACCACCAGCGGCCGGTCGCTCGACAGCACCTCGGCAACCATGCTTAGCACGAACAGCACGACAAAGGCGATCAGGCTCCAGTAGCCGAGCCGGTTGCGGCGAAAGCGCTGCCAGGCGCGCTGGCGCGGCGACAGCGACGACGGCAGCCGGTCCAGGCGCGGCGGCCGCGGCGTCGAGCGGAAAGGAGTTTGCCAACGCGGGATCATCGCGGCATGGCCTCGAAATGGATGCGGGGGTCGACCAGCACGTAGCAGACATCGGAGATCAGCCGGGTCACCAGGCCGATCAGCGTGAACAGGTACAGCGTGCCGAGCACGACCGGATAGTCGCGGCGCAGCACCGCCTCGTAGGACAACAGGCCCAGCCCGTCGAGCGAGAACAGCGTCTCGATCAGCAGCGAGCCGGTGAAGAAGGCGCCGATGAAGGCCGCCGGGAAGCCGGTAACCAGCGGGATCAGCGCATTGCGGAAGATATGCTTCCACAGCACACGCCGCTCCGACAGGCCCTTGGCGCGCGCGGTCAGCACATACTGCTTGCGCACCTCCTCCAGGAACGCGTTCTTGGTCAGCATCGTCACCACGGCGAAGCTGCCGACCACCGACGCGGTGATCGGCAGCACCAGGTGCCACAGATAGTCCATCACCTTGCCCATCAGCGACAGCTGCTCCCAGTTGTCCGAGGTCAGGCCGCGCAGCGGGAACCACTGCACGAAGGTGCCGCCGCCGAACAGCACCAGCAGCAGCACGCCAAGCACGAAGCCGGGGATCGCGTAGCCGACCAGCACGATCATGCTGGTCACCACGTCGAAGCGGCTGCCCGCCCGGATCGCCTTGGCGATGCCGAGCGGCACCGATATCAGGTAGGTCAGGAAGAACGTCCACAGGCCCAGGCTGACCGACACCGGCAGCTTGGACTTGACCAGCTCCCAGACGCTGCGGTGCTGGAAGTAGCTCTGGCCCAGGTCGAACTGCGCGAAGCGCTTGAGCATCATCCAGTAGCGCTCCAGCGGCGGCTTGTCGAAGCCGTACAGCGCCTGGATCTCCTTGATCTTCTCGGCGTCGACGCCGCGCCGGCCGCGGTATTCGGCACCGCCGCCGCTGGCCTCGCCGCCGCCCCCGCGTCCCTTGAGCTCCATCATCATCTGCTCGACAGGGCCGCCGGGCACGAACTGGATCACGACGAACGTCAGCGTGATCACGCCGATCAGCGTCGGGATCATCAGCAGAACGCGTTTGAGCAGATAGGCCAGCATGCCGTTTCCTGTTTTCCTGTGGCGCCCGTCGCGGCGATCGCCGCGCTCAGCGCGCCGCCTTGGCCGGCGCCGCCGCCTTGGCCTGCCCGGCGCCGGCCACATCGCTGCGCCACCAGCTGCTGAGCACCCAGCCCTCGGCCGTGTAGTAGTACGGCAGCCGCTGCGGATAGACCAGCTCGCGCCGGTAGGCCACGCGGTGCGAGGCGCTGTACCAGTTCGGCACCACGTAGTAGCCGTGCATCAGCACGCGGTCGAGCGCGCGCGACGCGTTGACCAGGTCCTTGCGCGTATGCGCGCGCAGCACCTGGTCGACCAGCTTGTCGACCGCCGGCGACTTCAGCCCGAACAGGTTATCCGAGCCCGGGGTCGAGGCCGCCTCGCTGGTGAAGCGGTCGCGCAACTCGTTGCCGGGGCTCTGCGAATCGGGGAAGCGGATCGACACCACGTCGAAATCGAAGTCCTCGAGCCGCTTCTGGTACAGCGCGAAGTCGGTGGTGCGCTGATGGACCTGGATGCCGAGCTTCTCCAGATTGCGCACATAGGTGGTGATCACCCGGCTCATCGCGCCGCCGTCGTCGAGGAACTCGAACACGAAGGGCTCGCCCTTGGCGTTGCGCAGCGCGCCGTCGCTGTAGGTCCAGCCCGCCTGCGCCAGCAGCCGGCGCGCCTCGCGCAGATTGTCGCGCAGCGAGCGCGGCGGCTCGGTGGTCGGCTGCGTCACGATCGGGCCGAACACCTCCGGCGCCAACTGGTTGCGCAGCGGCTCGAGCAAGGCCAGCTCGCCGGGGCCGGGACGGCCGTCGAAGGTCGAGCTGGCCGCCAGCTCGCTGTTGGAGAACCAGCTGTCCAGGCGCTTGTAGGCGCCGTAGAACAGCTGCCGGTTCAGCCATTCGAAGTCGAGCGCCAGGATCAGCGCCTGGCGCACGCGCACGTCCTGGAACAGCGGCTTGCGCAGGTTCATCACGAAACCCTGCATGCCGGCGCCATTGCGGTGCGGGAATTCCGTCTTCATCAGCTCGCCGTTGCCGAAGCGCTTGCCGACATAGCTCTTGGCCCAGCTCTTGGAGCGGTACTCGACGATGGCGTCGAACTCGCCCGCCTTGAAGGCCTCGAGCCGCGCGGTCTCGTCCTTGTACAGCCGGTAGACCACGCGGTCGAAGTTGAAGGTGCCGCGCCGCACCGGCAGGTCCTTGCCCCAGTAGTCCGGATTGCGCTTGTAGATGATGCCGCGGCCGGCGTCGTAGCGCTCGATCAGATAGGGGCCGCTGGTGACGGGCGTCTCGAAGGTCAGCTTCTCGAACGGCACCTTGGCCGTCCATTTGCGCGAGAACACCGGCAGCGAGCCGACGATCAGCGGCAGCTCGCCGTTGCGCTGCTTGAAGTCGTAGCGCACCGTGCGGTCGTCGATCACGGTCAGCGATTTGACGTCGGCGCACATGCTGCGATAGCCGGGGCTCGAGGCCTTGCTCATCAGCATGTCGTAGGAATACTTGACGTCGCTGGCCAGCACCGGATCGCCGTTGTGGAAGCGCGCCTGCGGGCGGATGCGGAAGGTCACCGACAGCTCGTCGGGCGCCACCGTGATGTCCTCGGCCAGCAGCCCGTAGGCGCTGGCGGTCTCGTCGGCGCTGCCGATCAGCAGCGACTCGAACATCAGCGAGGTCAGGCCCGGCGCGGCGACCCCTTTCAGCGTGAACGGATTGAATTTGTCGAAGCTGGTGCGCCGGTCCGGATTGGCCAGCGTCAGCGTGCCGCCGCGCGGTGCCTCGGGGTTGACGTAGTCGAAGTGATGGAAGTCCGCCGGGTACTTCAGGTCGCCGTGCAGCGCGAAGCCGTGCGCGGCCAAAGCCGTGGTCGGCGACATTGGCAACAGCGCGGCCACCAGGGCGGCTGCGGCGGACCGTGCCAGCATCTGGACCAGGCCGGTGCGGGTCCGCGCCCGGATACGATGCCATGCCGAAAACGGCCCTGCTGCTTGCCTTTGCATCCGGTCGATGCCCTCCCCCTGAACTTCGCTTGCCAATACGACGGCCGCGGTCGGTGCCCGGGCCAAGTTGTGCGACAATTTTACCTTCGTTCGGCGGCGTTCCAGCCATCCGGACATTCCAGTACGCGGCGTGGCCGCGGCCGCAGCGGGCATGCCCGCTCGCGATCGGCAATCCGGTACGGGCCGGCGGGGGCCAAGTGGAATCCCACCCGACCCTGCGGCCCGGCGGGACTCAGCAGAAACCGTGCCCGGCAGCGTGCCCTACCCCGGCACACCGCGAACGCGCATCACAAGACCACCATGGAGAACTTATGGGATTTCTGGCAGGTAAGCGGATCCTGATCACCGGCTTGCTGTCGAACCGCTCGATCGCCTACGGCATCGCGTCGGCCTGCAAGCGCGAAGGCGCGGAACTGGCCTTCACCTATGTCGGCGAGCGCTTCAAGGACCGTATCCAGGACTTTGCCAAGGAATTCGGCAGCGATCTGGTATTCGAATGCGATGTGTCGAGCGACGAACAGATCGCCGCCACCTTCGCCGCGCTCGGCCAGCGCTGGGACAAGCTCGACGGGCTGGTCCATTCGATTGGCTTCGCCCCGCGCGAGGCGATCGCCGGCGACTTCCTCGACGGCCTGTCGCGCGAAGCGTTCCGCGTGGCCCACGACATCTCGGCCTACAGCTTCCCGGCGCTCGCCAAGGCCGCGCTGCCGCTGCTGTCGGACAAGGCCTCGCTGCTGACGCTGACCTATCTGGGCAGCGAACGCGTCGTGCCCAACTACAACACGATGGGCCTGGCCAAGGCGTCGCTGGAAGCCAGCGTGCGCTACCTGGCCGCCTCGGTCGGCCCGCGCGGCATCCGCGCCAACGGCATCTCCGCCGGCCCGATCAAGACGCTGGCCGCGTCCGGCATCAAGGGCTTCGGCAAGCTGCTCGGCCACTTCGAGGAAGCCGCGCCGCTGCGCCGCAACGTCACCATCGAGGAAGTCGGCAATGTGGCGGCCTTCCTGCTGTCGGACCTGTCCAGCGGCGTGACCGGCGAGATCACCTACGTGGACGCCGGCTTCAACATCGTCGGCGCCAGTCTGCCGGAAGGCGAGTAAGAGGTCTGCCTTGTCCCGTTTGTGGCGTTTGACCGCGGCAGTGCCGACGGATACAATGCGCGGCTTCGGGGCGTAGCGCAGCCTGGTAGCGCATCTGATTTGGGATCAGAGGGTCGCATGTTCGAATCATGTCGCCCCGACCAGAACGATAAGGGTTAGCAGGCCAAGGCCGGCTAACCCTTTTTCTCTTCCCCTTCTGTTTCTCTTCCGACCGCCCTTAGCTCAGTTGGATAGAGCACTCGCCTTCTAAGCGAGCGGTCGCACGTTCGAATCGTGCAGGGCGGGCCATCCTTCTGTCGGCGCAGGGTCGACCTTCCCGAACGCCACTCGACACGGCGCCAGAGTCCTATGGAGAATCGCGCCGCGTTCGTCTCGTCCGCCCAAAAAACGACTGGCGCGTCGTCGCGAGGGGGCCGGCACCAACAAGGGGCGATCGCGCCACTTTATCGGTGCACGCGGGAACTAAAGGGTCCTGCCGGGAACCCAAAATGCTGCAGGTGCGTTCGTGCTATAATCGCGCATCCGCAAAGGCGGCCGTCCGGCTGCCCATCATGGAGCCACAAAGGAAGGAAGCTTGGCTAAGGAAGAACTCATTGAATTCGGCGGCGTCGTTTCGGAAGCGCTGCCCGACAACCGCTATCGCGTGCTGCTGGAAAACGGCGTGGAAATCTGGGCCTACGCATCGGGCAAGATGCAGAAGCACCGGATCCGTATTCTGGCCGGCGACCGCGTGACGCTGGAAATGTCGCCCTACGACCTGACCAAGGGTCGCATCAACTTCCGTCACAAGAGCTGATACCCGGACCCCCCGGTCCAACGGTTTCGCTCCTGCTCGGCGTCGCGGCGACGACGCGATCCTGTGCGTCGCCCGGCGGCGCCGTGCCTCCCGCTCCACCACAGCTCGTACGCGGTCACTCGCCAGCAATGATCGCGCTGGTTGCGTTCGCCCCTGCGTTATAGCCGGCTTTCCCGCGTCCCCCGCGCTTCGTCCATTTGGCGGACGACGGCCGCGACGCCATGCCCTCTGCCGTTAATGCCGGCAGCACCGCTACTCCCCCGCTGAACCTCGAGAAGACCGTCCCTGGTCCGACGCCGGTCGCCCGCTTGCAGCGCCGATCGTGACCATCGCACTTCCGTCATCGCACTGTCATCGACGCGCCCGATACTCCCGCGTCGCCCCCTGTCATGGGCCTGTCACCGACATGGCGGCGCATTGCCCCCGCCATGCCGCTGCGCCATACTGGCCGCGGCATTGGCTCGCCGGCCATGTCCCGGACGTACAAGCCGACAGCACCGACCGAACGCGGCGCCTGATACCGTGCCGATTACCGTGCCGATTACCGCGCCTAATACGGCGCCGATTACCGCGCCGAACCCAGGCGCGGCACGCCAGTCGAATCGATCCAGACGGAGCCGGTACCGGTTTCCGGAGTACCAACACCAACGACCGCCGCACGGCATTCGCGCCGTGCCCATCTCCAGCAATGAACCTGATCCTGTGGCGCCACGCCGAAGCGGAAGCGCTCCCCGATGTCGCCGGCATGGGCCGCGCCGCGGACCTGCAACGTGCCCTGACCCGCCGCGGCCGCAAGCAGGCCGAAGCCTCGGCCGCCTGGCTGCGCGCCCATCTGCCGCCCGATGCGCGGCTGCTGTGCAGCCCGGCGCACCGCAGCCGCGAGACGGCCGCGGCGCTGCGCTCGGACGCGCTGGTGGTGCCCGCGCTGGCGCCCGACAGCGATGTCACCGACGTGCTGGCCGCGATCGACTGGCCGCATGCTGCCGGGACAACCATCGTGGTCGGCCACCAGCCCTGGATCGGCCGGCTCGCTGCCCTGCTGCTGGCGGGCACGGAGATCAGCTGGAGCATCCGCAAAAGCGGCATCTGGTGGCTGACGGCCCGCACGCGCGAGCACGAGGATCAGGTCGTGCTGCGCGCGGTGATCAATCCGGAATTCCTGTGACCCCGGTTCGGGTCGGGTACGTAGCGCGCTGACAGCCGCCACGTCTCGATGTCGCCACGGCAGCACGGTCACGCAACCGTCATCGCCGCTTCACGGGGCTGTCACCCGCCCCCTCTACATTGTTTCGCAGCCATGTTGTCATCGAAAGGACATCTGATGCGAGACCTCCCGACGCCTACCCAGCCGCTCTTCGATTCCTTGCCCAATGGCCTGGCGGGCCATCCGGGCCGGAGGCGTCTTCATCGCCAATCCGTTGCGCAGCAAGATGCAGCGCCTGCTCTCAGCGTGGCGTGGGCGCGCCACCAGGACGAAGTAGTCGAGGCACAGCGGCTGCGCTACAAGGTGTTCGCCGAAGAGATGGGCGCGCGCCTGTCGACCACGTCGCCCGAGCTCGACATCGACATGTTCGACGCCTACTGCGACCACCTGATCGTGCGCGACCTGGCCACGCTGAAGGTCGTCGGCACCTACCGCGTGCTGCCGCCGCACCAGGCCAAGCGCATCGGCTGCCTGTACGCCGAATCGGAATTCGACCTGGTCCGGCTGGCGCATCTGAAGCCGAAGATGGTCGAACTGGGCCGTTCGTGCGTGCATCGCGACTACCGCACCGGCAGCGTCATCATGGCGCTATGGGGCGGCCTGGGCGAGTACCTGCAGCGCTGGGGCATCGAGTCGATGCTGGGCTGCGCGAGCGTGCCGATCAACGACGGCGGCCATATCGCCGCCAGCCTGAGCCGCGTGTTCGCGCGCAACTATCTGGCGCCGATCGAGTACCACGCGTTTCCGCGGCTGCCGCTGCCGGTCCACGAACTGAACCAGGATCTGGAAGTCGAGCCGCCCGCGCTGATCAAGGGCTATCTGCGCCTGGGCGCGCGCATCTGCGGCATGCCGGCCTGGGATCCGGACTTCAACGTCGCGGACTTCCTCACGCTGCTGCGTGTGGGCGACATGAATCCGCGCTATGCGCGGCATTTCCTCGGGCTGCAGCGCTGACGGGATCGGGATCAGGTAAGGCGCGCCGCGCTGGCGCGCTGCCCTCGCCCTCTCGCTGGCCCACTCCCCGGCCCTCTCCCGCCAGCGGGAGAGGGAGAACGCCCGCGCTGTTTCCGGGCGCCTTCTGACGGCGACCGCCACAGATTCAGACGTACACCACCTTGTAGCGGATCCCGATCCGCTCCCATTCGTCGGCTTCCTTGCCCAGGCTGTATTCGACCAGCGGATTGGCCTCGACCCACGTCTTCGGCAGCCGCACCTCGAAGCCCTCTTCCAGCGCATCGGCGCGCTGGCTGACCCTGATCTCCGGCAGTTCGACATCGGCGCGACGCCGGCACAGCACGAAGGCCAGCCGCAGGCTGAACAGCATGCGCCAGTCGAGAAAGCGTCCGCGCCCCGACAGTTTGCCCAGCTTGCCGGCATGGCCGAGCAGCAGCGTGGCGAGCCGCGCCTGATCGGTCTTCGAAAAGCCGGGCATGTCCGCGTGCGTGGCGATATAGGCCGAATGCTTGTGGTAGCTGCTGTGCGCGATCGACATGCCGATCTCGTGCAGGCTCGCGGCCCAGCCCAGCAGCGCCAGATTGTCCTCGCGCCGCTCGTTGGCCGGCTCGGGAAACTGCGCCAGCAGCCGTTGCGCGGCCTGACGCACGCGCGCGGCCTGGGCACGGTCGACGCCGTAGCGGCGCATGAACTGATCGACCGTGACCGTGCGCATGTCCTCGTGATGGCTGCGGCCGAGCAGGTCGTACAGCACGCCCAGCCGCAGCGCGCCGTCGGTGACGTCCATGCGGTCGATATCGAGCTCCGCAAAGACACCCAGCATGATCGACAGCCCACCGGGCAAGACCGGAATCCGGTCGGGCTTCAGGCCGACCAGCCGCACGCGATTGGTGTTCTCCGCCTTGATCAGCGCGCGCTTGAGCCGCTCCAGCCCTTCGCGCGTGATGCCATGCTCCTGCGCGTTGTCGTTCATGCCGTTCAGCTCGATCAGCTCGGCCAGCGCCCGCGCCGTACCCGACGAGCCCACCGCCTGCTGCCAGCCCGCGCCGCGGTACTGGCGTACCAGCACCTGGATCTCGCGGCGCGCGGCGAGCTCCGCCTGCTTCATCGCATATTCGTCGACATTGCCGCTGGGGAAGAACTGCCGGCTGTGCGAAACGCAGCCGATGTACAACGACTCCATCAGCTTGGCGGTGTAGCCGTTGCCGATGATGAATTCGGTCGAGCCGCCGCCGATATCGACGACCAGCCGATTGCCGGCGCAGGCCGGCGCATCGTGCGACGCGCCCAGGTAGATCAGCCGGGCCTCCTCGCGGCCGGCGATCACCTCGATCGGAAAGCCGAGCGCGTTCTCTGCCTCGATCAGGAACTCGGACGCGTTCTTGGCCACGCGCAGCGTATTGGTGGCGACCGCGCGCACCTGGTCCGGCGAGAATTCGCGCAGGCGGTCGCCGAAGCGCCGCAGCGCCTCCACGCCGCGGCGCCGCGCCGGCTGGTCCAGATACTTGTCCGCGGTCAGGCCCGCGGCCAGCCGCACCGGCTCGCGCAGCGCATCGACCTGGAAGATCTGGCTGACCGGACCGGTCGCGGTCTGGGTCTCGTCGACGCGGCCGATCATCAGCCGGAAACTGTTGGAGCCCATATCGACGGCAGCGAGCAGGCGTGGAGTATTGTTCATCGTCATAGCTGTCTGGAAACACGGACCGGCGGCGTTGCGCTCATCGCCGTCCGCGCGAGGCACGAAGAATATGTCCTGGCCGTGTCGGTGTCATGACAAAATCACGCTGTCATCAAGTTGACACGATTCTATGGAAAAGTCGCCGCATCGCCCAAAGAAGGTCATGCCCATGTCGACGACCCCGCCCGGTACGCTGCTCAATCGCGAACTTGGCATCCTGGAATTCAACTCCCGTGTGTTGGCCCAGGCGGCGGACCCGTCGGTACCGCTGCTCGAGCGCCTCAAGTTCATCTGCATCGTGTCGAGCAATCTCGACGAGTTCTTCGAGATCCGGATGGCCGGACTGAAGGAGCAGATGCGCGACAACCCCTCGGGCCTGACCCCGGACGGCCTGTCGTTCCAGCAGACCTACCAGTCGATCACCGAGCGGACACAGCGCCTCGTTGCAGCGCAGTATGCCATGCTGCAGGACGTGATATTTCCCCTGCTCGAGCGCGAGGGCGTGTTCTTCCACATGACGACGGTGTGGAACGACGCGCAGCGCGACTGGGCCCGCGACTTCTTCGTGCGCGAGATCGGGCCGGTGCTGACGCCGATCGCGCTCGATCCGGCCCATCCCTTCCCGCGCGTTTCCAACAAGAGCCTGAACTTCGTCGTCGAGCTGTCGGGCAAGGATGCCTTCGGCCGCGAAGCGGATCTCGCGATCGTGCAGGCGCCGCGCGCGCTGCCGCGCGTCGTGCAGATGCCGCAGTCGCTGTCGGGCTATCCGTACGGCTTCGTGCTGCTGTCCTCGTTCATGCAGGGCTTCGTGCACGAGCTGTTCCCGGCGATCGAGGTCGACGGCTGCTACCAGTTCCGCGTCACGCGCAATTCCGACCTGTTCGTCTCCGAAGACGAGATCACCGATCTGCGCGAGGCGCTGCAGGGCGAACTGCCGACGCGCCACTACGGCGACGCGGTGCGGCTCGAGGTCGCGGCCGAGACGCCGCCGGCGCTGACGCGGCGGCTGCTGACCGAATTCGCACTCGGCGAGCAGGACCTGTACCGCGTCAGCGGGCCGGTCAATCTGGTGCGGCTGATGTCGATCCCCGATATGGTCGATCGCCCCGCGCTCAAGTATCCGCCGCACGTTCCCGCCGCCGTGAAGGCGTTCAGCGGCGGCACGCCGATGTTCGACGTGATCCGCCAGCGCGACGTGCTGCTGCACCACCCCTACGAGAGCTTCAGCTCGGTGCTCGATCTGCTGCAACTGGCGGCCAACGATCCCGACGTGGTGGCGATCAAGCAGACCGTCTATCGCACCGGCAACGATTCGCTGGTGATGGAAGCGCTGATGACCGCGGTGCGCAACGGCAAGGATGTCACCGTCGTGCTGGAGCTGCTGGCGCGCTTCGACGAGGAAACCAATATCAACTGGGCCGAGCGCCTGGAATCGGCCGGCGCGCACGTGATCTACGGCGTGGTCGGCCACAAGTGCCACGCCAAGATGCTGCTGATCGTGCGGCGCGAACCGGCCGGCCCGAAGAGCAAGCAGACCAAGCTGCGCCGCTACGTGCATCTGGGCACCGGCAACTATCATCCGCGTACCGCGCGGCTGTACACCGACTTCGGGCTGCTGACCGCCAACGAGGAAGTGTGCGAGGACGTGCACCACGTGTTCCAGCTGCTGACCGGCACGGCCGGCTCGATCAAGCTCAAGCATCTGTGGCAGTCGCCGTTCACGATGCAGAGCAATCTGGTCGAGCATATCCGTGCGGAGGCGCGCAACGCGCGGGCCGGCAAGCCGGCGCGCATCATCGCCAAGATGAACGCGCTGCTGGAGCCGTCGGTGATCGAGGAGCTGTACAAGGCCTCGCGCGCCGGCGTGCAGATCGACCTGATCGTGCGCGGCGTCTGCGCGCTGCGGCCCGGCGTGCCGGGGCTGTCCGAGAACATCACGGTGCGATCGATCGTCGGCCGCTTCCTCGAACACCATCGCGTCAACTACTTCCTGGCCGGCGGCACCGAGCTGCTGTATCTGTCGAGCGCCGACTGGATGGACCGCAACCTGTTCCGCCGCGTCGAGGTGGCCTTCCCGATCCTGGACAAGACGCTGAAGACGCGCGTGATCCAGGAAGGATTGCTCGTGCATCTGCGCGACAACGGCTCGGCGTGGGTGATGCAGCCGGACGGCAGCTATGTCCAGCAGACCGGCAAGGGGAAGGAACGGCGGGTCAGCCAGATGGAGCTGCTGGGGATGTTCGCCTGAGGGCGAAAGCTGGCGCTGATGCTCCCCTCTCCCGCTGGCGGGAGAGGGAAAACGGTGGTTCAAACACCAACCGCCTCTGCTTGACACCCCCCCGTCTCCCCAGCCCTCTCCCCCTGAGGGGGCGAGGCAGAACACAATCGGCCGCAATGGCCGGAGTCGGTCCTGCCAGCAACAGCCCTAAGCCGCGTGCCGCGCGCCCGGCTGATGGATGCTGCGGTCGACCGGGAACACCACGCGGAACACGCTGCCCTTGCCCACCTCGCTGCTGATGCGCAGCTCGGCATGGTGGCGCGACAGCACGTGCTTGACGATCGCCAGGCCCAGGCCGGTGCCGCCGGTATCGCGCGAGCGGCTGCGGTCGACCCGATAGAAGCGCTCGGTCAGCCGCGGAATGTGCTCGGCGGCGATGCCCAGGCCCGTATCGCTGACCGAGAACACCGCATGGCCGTCGCGGTAGCACAAGCCGATGCCGATGCGGCCGCCGTCGGGGGTGTAGCGCACCGCGTTCGACACCAGATTGCCCAGCGCCGACAGCAGCTCGGTTTCGCTGCCCCGGATGCCGACCGCCCGGTCGATGTCGGCGGTGATCTCGTGCCGGCCCTGCGACAGCCCTTGCGCGTCGTGCACCAGGTGGTGCACCAGCGCGCCGATGTCGACGGGATCCTGGCTGGGCGGCTGCATATCGCTCTCGAGCTTGGCGAGCGCCAGCAGGTCCTCGACGATATGCTGCATGCGCATGGCCTGCGTCATCATCATGTCGACATAGCGCCGGCGATCCTCGTCCGAGACCGGCAGATCGCGCACGGTCTCGAGAAAGCCCGTCAGCACCGTCAGCGGCGTCTTCAGTTCATGCGAGACGTTGGCGACGAAATCGCGCCGCATCGACTCGGTGTTCTCGAGCTTGGTGATGTCCTGCGTCAGCACCAGCTTGCGATTGTCGCCATAGGGCAGCACCTGCACCGCCAGCACGCTCTGCTTGTGTTCGCCCATGTCGCGCATCTGCAAGGGTTCGTCGAAACGTTGCAACATCAGGTACTGCACAAACTCCGGGCGCCGGATCAGATGCGTGATGCGCTGACGCGCGTCGCGCCGCGCACTGAGGCCGAAATGCAGCTCGGCCACGGCGTTGCACCACTCGATCTGGTCGGCGTCGTCCAGCATCAGCACGCCGTTGGGCGAGGCCTGAATGGCCTGGATGAAGCGCGTGTGCTGCTGCTCGACCTGCAGCACCTGCATGCGCCAGCGCTTGACGAGGCGATGCAGCCGGTAATAGACCTCGCCCCATAGTCCGACCGCGCTCGGAATCTCGCCGTAGGCCGGCGCGTCCAGCACCTTCCACAGCCGGTTGATCTGATACAGGTAGAAAATCAGCAGCGCCAGCAGCGCGCCGGTGGTCACCGCCAGCGCGGTGGTTACGCCGACGAAAGCGGCCAGCAGCGCGGCGGCGATGGCCAGCAGGATCAGGACGGCCGCGGATCGGGCCCAGATGACATTCATGAGATCGTGCGGTGGCAGCCTGGCGGGGAACGGCGAAGGCGACGGCGACAGTCAGAGCCGGCCCCGCAGGCGGGATGGGCCGCAGTGTGCCACGAAAAACGCAACAGCGAGGCAACAGCGCCCCGGCAGCGAAGACGCCCTGCCCGGGCCACCGAATCGCGGGACAAGCCGCGCGGCAAGCCAGGGCCAGGCCGGCCGCTCACTGGCCCGGCGACCGGGCCAGACGGTAGCCGCTGCCGCGGACAGTCTCGATCATCGCGCTGTAGCCGCCGGGGGCCAGCGCCGCGCGCAGACGCTTGATATGCACGTCGACGGTGCGCTCCTCGACGAAGACGTGGTCGCCCCAGACCTGGTCGAGCAGCTGCGAGCGGCTGTGCACGCGCTCCGGGTGCGTCATCAGGAAATGCAGCAGGCGGAATTCGGTCGGGCCGAGCTCCAGCTTGATCGGGCCCGATTCGTCCTGGCCGGTGACGCGATGCGTGGCCGGGTCCAGCCGCAGGCCGTTGATCGCCACGACGTCGTCGGTCAGTTGCGGGGCGCGCCGGCGCAGCACCGCCTTGATGCGCGCCAGCAGTTCCTTCGGCGAGAACGGCTTGGTCACGTAGTCGTCGGCGCCCGCCTCCAGCCCCATGACCTTGTCCTGCTCCTCGCTGCGCGCGGTCAGCATGATGATCGGGATCTGCTTGGTGCGTTCGTTGTTGCGCAGCTCCTTGGCGAACACCGCCCCGGACTTGCCCGGCAGCATCCAGTCGAGCAGCACCAGGTCGGGCAATACATCGCTCATCAGCGACAGCGCCTGCTCGGCGTTGTAGGCACGGATCGGATAGTGCCCGGCGTGCTGCAGGTTGACGGCGATCAGTTCGGCAATGGCCGGTTCGTCTTCGACGACCAGAATACTGCTAGGCATGAATGAGGTCTCCGCTCTCTGGCAGGTTCAGGTATTGGCAGATGGAACAGCGCGATGACGTAGTACGGCGGGCGATGTACGGCGAGCGAAACGGGCAGGTACACACCGGGCAGCAAGACAACGGACCGATACCACGGCATCGCTCGACGGGTTGGTTCAGCTCAGCGCTTCCTTCTCCATGTCCTCGCGCGAGGTATGGCGAACGTCGGTGCCCTTGACGATGTAGATGATGAACTCGGCGATGTTCTTGGCATGGTCGCCGATGCGCTCGACGGCCTTGGCGATGAACAGGAAGTCCAGCGCGACCGAGATCGTGCGCGGATCTTCCATCATGTAGGTGATCAGCTTGCGCACGAAGGCGCGGAATTCGTCGTCGATCGCCTTGTCTTCCTTGACGATGCGCGCGGCCGCGACCGTATCGAGGCGGGCGAAGGCGTCCAGCGACTTGCGCAGCAGCGCGATTGCCAGATCGCCGGCCAGCTTGACCTCGGCGTAGTTGATGCCCTGCGCGCCGGTCTCTTCCATGATGTGCTTGGTGCGCTTGGCGATCTTCTCGGCCTCGTCGCCGGCGCGCTCCAGGTTGGTGATGGTCTTGGAGATGGCCATCACCAGGCGCAGGTCGCGCGCGGTCGGCTGGCGGCGCGCGATGATGTTGCCGCAGTCGGCGTCGATCTCGATCTCGAGCGCATTGATCTGGTTCTCGCGCTCGATGACCTGCTCGGCCAGCGTGGCGTCGAAGTCGGCCAGCGCCTTCATCGCGGTATCGATCTGCGCCTCGACCAGGCCGCCCATCTGCAGCAGCTTGGTATTGATCGCGTTGAGGTCGGCGTCGAATTGGGTCGACAGGTGCTTGTCGGTCATCATGTTCTCCTGGCCGCGGATGCTGGCGCGTCGCGCGACACGGCGGGCGTTGCTTGGGCGGGCTGCCTTGGTGCTCAGCCGAAACGGCCGGTGATGTAGTCCTCGGTTTCCTTGCGGTGCGGCTTGATGAAGATCTTCTCCGTCTCGCCGAACTCGATCAGCTCGCCCAGGTACATGTAGGCGGTGAAATCCGAGCAACGCGCGGCCTGCTGCATATTATGGGTCACGATCACCACGGTGTACTCGTCCTTCAGTTCCGCGATCAGTTCCTCGATGCGGCCGGTCGAGATCGGGTCCAGCGCCGAGCACGGCTCGTCGAGCAGCAGCACCTCGGGGCGGATCGCGATGCCGCGCGCGATGCACAGCCGCTGCTGCTGGCCGCCGGACAGGCTGTAGCCCGACTGGTGCAGCTTGTCCTTGGCCTCGTTCCACAGCGCGGCCTTCGACAGCGCCCACTCGACGCGGTCGTCCATCTCCGAGCGCGACAGCTTCTCGAACAGCCGCACGCCGAAGGCGATGTTGTCGTAGATCGACATCGGGAACGGCGTCGGCTTCTGGAACACCATGCCGACCTTGGCGCGCAGCAGCGCGATGTCCTTGCGGCTGGTCAGCAGGTTCTCGCCGTCCATGTTGATCTCGCCCTCGGCGCGCTGCTCGGGATAGAGCGCGTACATCTTGTTCAGGGTACGCAGCAGGGTCGATTTGCCGCAGCCCGAGGGGCCGATGAAGGCGGTGACCTTGCGGTCCGGGATCGACATGTTGATGTTCTTCAGCGCATGGAACTGTCCGTAGTAGAAGTTCAGGTTGCGCACGTCGATCTTGGCGCGGACGCTGTCGGGGATGTCGATGACGGTCGAAGTCATGCTGGGTCTCGCAGGTAGATTCGTGGTTTCGCGTGCTGCTTGCGGTTCGCTTTGCTGTCTGCCGGTTGCGCTCACTGGCTCTTCTTGAACAGCACGCGCGCCAGGATGTTCAGCGCCAGGACGCCGATCGTGATCAGGAACACGCCGGCCCATGCCAGCTGCTGCCATTCGGTGAACGGGCTCATCGCGAAGCGGAAGATCGTCACCGGCAGGTTGGCCATCGGCTTGTTCAGATCCGTGCTCCAGAACTGGTTCGACAGCGCGGTGAACAGCAGCGGCGCGGTTTCGCCGGCGATCCGGGCCACCGCCAGCAGCACGCCGGTGATGATGCCCGCGTACGAGGCCTTGACCGTGATCGACAGCACCATCTTCCATTTCGGCGTGCCGAGCGCGAAGGCGGCCTCGCGCAGCGCGTTGGGCACCAGGTTCAGCATGTTCTCGGTGGTGCGCACGACGATCGGGATCTGCAGCAGCGCCAGCGAGCAGATGCCGGCCCAGGCCGAGAAATGCCCCATCCGGGCCACCACCAGCGCGTAGACGAACAGGCCGATCACGATCGACGGCGCCGACAGCAGGATGTCGTTGATGAAGCGGATGAAGCTCGCCAGCGGCGACTTCTGGCCATACTCGGCCAGGTAGATGCCGGCCAGGATGCCCAGCGGCGTGCCGAGCACGGTGGCCAGGCCGACCATCACGAAGCTGCCGAAGATCGCGTTGGCAAGGCCGCCGCCGGCGGTGTTCGGTGCCGGCGTCATCTGCGTGAACAGGTCGATCGACAGCCCGCCGATGCCCAGCGAGATCGTGGTCCACAGGATCCACGCGAGCCAGAACAGGCCGAAGGTCATCGCGGCCAGCGAGGCGGCCAGCGCGTAGACGTTGACGCGCTTGCGCCGCGCCTGCAGGCGTTCACGGACCTCGTTGGCATCGGCATGGACCGCCGGGATCGACGAGGTCGACGAGGCCGACATGGTGGCTTGGCTGGTCGAATTCATTTCTTGCCCTCATTGCGCGACAGGCGCAGCAGCAGCAGTTTGGACAGCGCCAGCACCACGAAGGTGATGAAGAACAGGATCAGGCCCAGCTCCATCAGCGCGGCGGTATGCAGCCCCGGGCCGGCCTCGGCGAACTCGTTCGCCAGCGCGGAGGTGATGCTGTTGCCCGGCGAGAACAGCGAGGCGTTGTCCAGCAGGTTGGTGTTGCCGATCACGAAGGTGACCGCCATGGTCTCGCCCAGCGCGCGGCCCAGGCCGAGCATCACGCCGCCGATCACGCCGGCGCGGGTATAGGGCAGCACGACGTTCCACATCACCTCCCAGGTGGTGCAGCCCACGCCGTAGGCGGACTCCTTCAGCAGCACCGGGGTGACCTCGAACACGTCGCGCATCACCGAGGCGATATACGGGATGATCATGATCGCCAGGATCACGCCCGCGCACAGCAGGCCGATGCCCAGCGGCGCGCCCTGGAACAGCGGGCCGATCAGCGGCAGCTGGCCCACGGTGGCGGCCAGCGGCTTCTGGAAGTATTCGCCGAACAGCGGGGCGAAGACCAGCAGGCCCCACATGCCGTAGACGATCGACGGCACCGCGGCCAGCAGCTCGATCGCGGTGCCGAGCGGGCGGCGCAGCCAGACGGGCGACAGTTCGGTCAGGAACAGCGCGATGCCGAAGCTGACCGGCACCGCGATGATCAGCGCGATCAGCGAGGTCACGATGGTGCCGTAGATCGGCACCAGCGCGCCATAGACGTCCGCGGGGGGATCCCACTGCGCGGTCCACAGGAATTTGAGGCCGAAGGCCTGGATCGAAGGCCAGGCGCTGATGGCAAGCGAGACGATGATGCCGCCCAGCAGCATCAGCGTGATGATGGCGGCGCCGCGCGTCAGGCCACCGAACAGGATGTCACCGGTGCGGCCGGGTGCGCGTACGGCGGGAAGATCGGACGTGGTCGCCATGTTCAGGAGTACTCGGTTTGGCTCCCCTCTCCCGCCTGCGGGAGAGGGGCCGGGGGGAAGGCCGGTTGCGCCCTCCCATCAGGTCAGCTGACGATCAGTACAGGCCCTTGCCCGACGCGTCCTTGATGCTGTTCTTCCAGGTCGCGCGGATCTGGTTGACGACCGACTCGGGCATCGGCACGTAGTCCAGTTCGCTCGCCATGCTGGCGCCGCTCTTGTAGGCCCAGTCGAAGAACTTCAGCACTTCCGCGCCCTGCGCCGGCTTTTCCTGGTTCTTGTGCACCAGGATGAAGGTCGCGCCGGCGATCGGCCAGGCTTCCTTGCCCTGCTGGTTGGTCAGGATCTGGTAGTACGACTTGCTCCAGTCGGCGCCGGCCGCAGCGGCCTTGAACGCGTCATCGCTCGGCGAGACCACCGCGCCAGCGGCGTTCTTCATCTTCACGTGCGTCATCTTGTTCTGCTTGGCGTAGGCGTACTCGACATAGCCGATCGCGCCGTTCAGACGCTGCACGAAGGCGGCCACGCCCTCGTTGCCCTTGCCGCCCGTGCCGCCACCCGGCCAGTTGACCGTGGTGCCCTCGCCCACCGAGCCCTTCCAGTCGGCGCTGACCTTCGACAGATAGTTGGTGAAGATGAAGGTGGTGCCCGAGCCGTCGGCGCGGCGCACCGGCAGGATGTCCTGGCTCGGCAGCTTGGCGTTCGGGTTCAGCGCCTTGATGGCCGGATCGTCCCACTTCTTGATCTTGCCCAGGTAGATGTCTGCCAGCACTTCGCCCGTGATGGTCAGGTCGCCCGGCTTGATGCCTTGCAGATTGATCACCGGCACCACGCCGCCGATCACGGTCGGGAACTGCACCAGGCCTTGCTTGGCCAGTTCCTCGTCCTTCAGCGGGGCGTCGGAAGCGCCGAAATCGACCGTCTTGGCGTTGATCTGCTTGATGCCGCCCGACGATCCGATCGATTGATAGTTGACCTTGTTACCCGTGGCTTTTTGGTATGCGTCGGCCCACTTGGAATAGACGGGCGCCGGGAAAGAAGCGCCTGCACCGGTAATTTCTGCCGCGAATGCGGAGCCCGCTACCACCATCGATACGATGCCCGCAACGGCAGTCTTGACCAGCTTCATATGTCCTCCAGAGAACATGGTTGGGAATGTCAGTTTTTTGACATCCCGAACTTTATGCGGCCACTATGACAGTTCCGTGACATCGCGAAAATTTCTCTGAAGGGACATTTAAGCGGACATTTCCGCACGCACTCAAGCAGGCATGGTAAGCACCGATCGGCCCTCGGCTGCGGCGCGACAAAGGAAACGCCCGGCCGGAGCCGGGCGTTCACGGTGGGCTGGCGCCTTGTGCTGGATCAGGTTGCCAGCGCGTCGGCCAGCTTGCGGGCCGCCTGCTCGGCGGTCTCGGCCTGTTCGGCCTCGACCATCACCCGGACCACCGGCTCGGTACCGGAAGCACGGATCAGCACCCGGCCCTTGCCGGCCAGCGCGGGCTCGATCTCGGCGCGGGCCGCCTGCAGGCCGGCATGGTTCTGCCAGTCGAAACCCTTCTGCACCCGCACATTGATCAGCGTCTGCGGGAACAGCGACACGCCGTCCAGCAGCTGCGCCAGGGTCTTGCCGCTGCGGCGCAGCGCCGCCAGCACCTGCAGCGCGGAGACGATGCCGTCGCCGGTCGAGTGCCGATCCAGGCATAGCAGATGGCCGGAGCCCTCGCCGCCCAGCGTCCAGCCGCGCTTGCCCAGTTCCTCCAGCACATAGCGGTCGCCGACCTTGGCGCGCACGAACTCGACGCCCTGGCGTTGCAGCGCCAGTTCGACCGCCATATTGGTCATCAGCGTGCCGACCACACCGGGAACGCTGTGTCCACAAGCGACGCGGTCCTGCACGATCGCATACAGCAGCTCGTCGCCGTTGTAGAGCCGGCCGTCGGCGTCGACCACCTGCAGGCGGTCGGCATCGCCGTCGAAGGCCAGCCCGAGGTCCGCGCCGTGGGCCTTGACCGCCTCGACCAGCTTGTCGGGCGCGGTGGCGCCATAGCCGTCGTTGATATTGCGGCCATTGGGCTGATTGCCGATCGACACCACGTCGGCACCGAGCTCGTGGAACACGTGCGGGGCGATGTGGTAGGCGGCGCCATGCGCGCAGTCGACCACCAGCTTCAGGCCGTGCAGGTCGCGGTCGTACGGGAAGGTGCTCTTGCAGAACTCGATGTAGCGGCCCGCCGCGTCGTCGATCCGGCGCGCGCGCCCCAGCTGGTCGGACGGCACGCAATGCATCGGCGCCTCGAGCTCGGCCTCGATCGCCAGTTCGACCTCGTCCGGCAGCTTGTCGCCGGTGGCCGAGAAGAACTTGATGCCGTTGTCGTGGTACGGATTGTGGCTGGCCGAGATCACCACGCCGGCGGCCAGCCGCAGCGCGCGGGTCAGATAGGCCACACCGGGCGTCGGCAGCGGGCCGGTCAGCAGCACATGGACGCCGGCCGCGGTAAAGCCCGCTTCCAGCGCGGCTTCCAGCATGTAGCCGGAGATCCGCGTGTCCTTGCCGATCAGCACCGTGGGCTTGCCCTGCGTGCTCGGCTGGCCAAGCGCCAGCACGCGCCCCGCCGCATAGCCGAGCCGCATCACGAAGTCCGGCGTGATCGGCGCCTCGCCGACCCGGCCGCGCACGCCATCGGTGCCGAAGTATTTACGTGTCATCCGATCGTTCTCCCTGTTCTGATTCGGGGTTCGAAGTGTTTGGGTTGTCGGTTTGGGCGCCGTGATTGGTCGCCGGGGATCGCCGTGGCGGCATCAGGCCGCGGCATCGGCTCGCTGCTGCCGCACGGCCCACCAGGTCTTGATCGCATCGACCGATGCCTGCACATCGTGCACGCGCACGATATAGGCGCCGCGTTCGGCCGCGCACACAGCGGCGGCGATGCTGGCCGCGACGCGCTGCTGCGGCGGCCGTCCGCCAAGAATGGCGCCCAGCGTCGACTTGCGCGACAGGCCGGCCAGCAGCGGCAGTCCGTCGACGGCCAGTTGCGGCAGCTCGCCGAGCAGGCGCAGATTGTGATCCGCGGTCTTGCCGAAGCCAAAGCCCGGATCGAGCACGATGCGGCTGTCGTCGACGCCGGCCGCGCGCAGCGCATCGACGCGCTGCCGCAGGAAGTCGCGGACCTCGCCGACCACGTCGTCGTAGTGCGGGGCTTCCTGCATCGTCTGCGGGTCGCGCTGCATGTGCATCACGCACAGGCCCGCCTGCCCACCCTGCCCCGCTTGCGCGACCGCCTCGATCGCCCCCGGCATGCGCAGGCCCCAGATGTCATTGATCAGGTCCGCGCCGGCCGCCAGCGCCGCGCGCATCGTCTCGGGCTTGTAGGTATCGATCGACAGCGGCTTGCCGCAGTCGCGCAGCGCCTCGACGACGGGCAGCACGCGGGCCAGCTCCTGGTCCAGCGGCAACGACGCCGAGCCGGGCCGGCTCGATTCGCCGCCGATATCGATGATGTCGACGCCCTCGGCGATCATCTGCTCGGCATGCCGCAGCGCCGCGTCGCGGCTCGCATGCTGGCCGCCATCGGAGAACGAGTCGGGCGTCACGTTGAGGATGCCCATGACCAGCGGGCGGCGGTCGCGTGCAAAGCGATAGCGCCCGCACTGGAAATACGAGGTCGACAAGTTGCAGTCCTGAATATGCGGGGAAGTAAGACGAGGTCGCCGGTGCGGGAAGTCGGGACGAAAAAAGCCGGTGCCCTGGGGCACCGGCTTTGCGGAACTCAGCGCGCGACGCGCCGCACTGCCATCATCCTCTGAACGCAGGTCCCGAATCAGGCCGCGGCGGGCGCGTTCGACGGCGTCACCGGCGAGCCACCGGACGGCGGCGTGCCGCCACCGCTGGCGCCCGGCATGCCGCGCGGAGGACGCGGCGGCTTGCCGGCCATGATGTCGTTGACCTGGTCGGCATCGATGGTTTCCCATTCCATCAGCGCGGCGGTCATCGCCTCGACCTTGTCGCGATTCTCTTCGAGCAGGCGCTTGGCCAGCGCGTACTGTTCGTCGAGGATGCGGCGGATCTCGCCGTCGACCTTCTGCTGCGTGACTTCCGACACCGACTTGGACGACATCTTGCCGAACAGGCCTTCCTGCTCGGTGTCGACATAGACCATCGTGCCCAGCGTGTCGCTCATGCCGAAGCGGGTCACCATGTCGCGCGCGATCTTGGTGGCGCGCTCGAAATCGTTGGACGCGCCGGTGCTCATCGCATTGAGGAACACCTCTTCCGCCGCGCGACCGCCGAACAGAATGGCGATCTCGTCCAGCATGTTGTCCTTGTACTTCGAGTACTTGTCATGCTCCGGCAGCTGCCAGGTCACGCCCAGCGCCCAGCCACGCGGCATGATGGTGACCTTGTGCACCGGGTCGGCCTTGGGCAGCAGCTTGGCCACCACCGCATGGCCCGACTCGTGGTACGCGGTCGCCTTGCGTTCCTCTTCGCGCATCACCGTCGACTTGCGCTCCGGACCCATGTAGATCTTGTCCTTGGCGTCCTCGAAGTCCTGCATGTCGACCACGCGCTTGTTGCGGCGGGCGGCGAACAGCGCGGCCTCGTTGACCAGGTTGGCCAGGTCGGCACCGGAGAAGCCCGGCGTGCCGCGCGCGATCACCGACGCGTCGACATCGTTGCCGATCGGCACCTTGCGCATATGGACCTTCAGGATCTGCTCGCGGCCGCGGATGTCCGGCAGGCCGACGAAGACCTGGCGGTCGAAACGGCCCGGACGCAGCAGCGCCTTGTCCAGGACATCGGCACGGTTGGTCGCGGCGATCACGATCACGCCCGAGTTGGCCTCGAAGCCGTCCATCTCGACCAGCATCTGGTTCAGCGTCTGCTCGCGCTCGTCGTTGCCGCCGCCCATGCCGGCGCCGCGATGGCGGCCGACAGCGTCGATTTCATCGATGAACACGATGCAGGGGGCCTGCTTCTTGGCGTTCTCGAACATGTCGCGCACGCGGGCCGCGCCGACGCCGACGAACATTTCGACGAAGTCCGAACCCGAGATGCTGAAGAACGGCACCTTGGCCTCGCCGGCGATCGCGCGCGCCAGCAGCGTCTTGCCGGTACCCGGAGGGCCAACCAGCAGCACGCCGCGCGGAATGCGCCCGCCCAGCTTCTGGAACTTCTGCGGGTCCTTCAGGAAGTCGACCAGCTCGACCACCTCTTCCTTGGCCTCGTCGCAACCGGCGACGTCTTGGAAGGTGACCGCGTTCTGGTTCTCGTCGATCAGCCGCGCACGCGACTTGCCGAACGAGAAGGCGCCGCCTTTGCCGCCACCCTGCATCTGCCGCATCATGTAGAACCAGAAGACGATGATCAGCAGGGTCGGTCCGAGGTAGTACAGGGCCTGGACCAGCACATTCGGCTCGTCATCGGCCTTGCCAGTCACCTGGACGCCGTATTTCATCAGGTCGCCGACCATCCAGATGTCGCCCGGCGAGATGATGGTGTATTTCTGCCCTTCCTTGGGCGTCACCACGAGGTTCCGGCCCTGTACGTCGACGCGGCTCACCTTGCCGTTCTTGGCGTCATCCATGAACTGGGAGTAGGTGACGCTTTCCTGCGCACGGGGCTTGTCGAACTGCTTGAAGACGGTAAACAACACCAGCGCGATCACGAGCCAGATTGCCGCCTTTTGAAACAGGTTGTTATTCAAGGCCGAACTCCTTTGCGATTGCCTTGCCAACGATAGCTGCATTGCATTGTAATGCAGCGCCGCCCCGGGGGGCGAAAAGCGTCCCTATCGGGCCAATAGTGATAGCGCTAGCGGCCGATTGCCCGTAGGCCAATGCGGGACGACAGTCAGACCGGCAATGGTCCGAATGGTGCCCGGTCGCGCGCCATGACCGGTGCCCAGGCTTCAACCCGGCGACTTCAGGTGGCGTCCAAGAATGAAGGTTTCGGAGGACTTGTCCCGCGAGGCCTTCGGCTTGCGCTTGGCCACCACCTTGAACTGGCGCTTGAACTTTTCGACGATCTGGCTGTAGCCGCTGCCGTGGAAGCACTTTACCAGCAACGCGCCGTCGGGTTTCAGATGGGCCTGGGCGAATTCGAGCGCCAGGTCGCACAGATATTCGATGCGCGCCGCATCGGCCGAGGCCACACCGGACAAATTGGGGGCCATGTCGGACAAAACAAGGTCGATCTTGTTGCCGCCGGAGGCCTCCAGCACGATCGTCTCGAGCTGCCGGAACACCTCCTCGTCGCGAAAGTCACCCTGGATGAAGGTCACGTCGGCAACCGGCTCCATCGGCAGCAGGTCGATCGCGACCACCGCCCCGTCGATATGGCCTTCGCGCGCGCGCGGCGAGGCGGCCAGCTTGTTGCGGACATACTGGCTCCAGCTGCCCGGCGCCGCGCCCAGGTCGACGATGACCTGGCCCGGCTGGATCAGCTTGTCCTGTTCGTCGATCTCCTTGAGCTTGTAGGCCGCGCGCGCGCGATAGCCTTCGCGCTGCGCCAGCTTGACGTAGGGATCGTTGATATGGTCGTGCAGCCACGACTGCCTGAACTTGTTCTTGGCCATTTCTCGTGATTTCGCCGCCAGACCATGACGGTTTGACGGATAATACGCGCCGTTGCGACGCCCTTGCGACGTAAGAGGCCCTACCGGCCGCCCTTCCAGCGCCTTTACCGGCGTCGCCCCTTTCCTGCCTGACTATGCCTGCCCTTCAATTGAATCCCGCCCAGCGCTCCGAACTCCGCTCCCGTGCCCACGGCCTGAACCCGGTCGTGATGATCGGCGCCGAGGGCCTGACCCGCGCCGTCCTGGCCGAGATCGACCGCAGCCTCGCGGCCCACGATCTGATCAAGATCCGCGTGTTCGGCGACGAGCGCGACACCCGCATCGCCATCTACGAAGCCATTTGCGATGAACTTGGCGCCGCCCCGATCCAGCACATCGGCAAGCTGCTGGTGGTCTGGCGCCCGGGCCCGGCCCGGCTGAAGGAAAACCAGCCGCAGGACCTCGGCCGCATGGCGCCGGCTCGCCGCGGCGCAGCACCGCGCACCGTCACGGTGCGCAAGCCCGCCGCCAAGCCGGGCGGCCGCCCGACCCGCAACGAGGTCCGCCTGCTGGGCAACGAGCGCGTGACCGCCGGCGGCAACGTCAAGCGCGCCCGGACCCGCCAGGCCAGCCAGAAGAAGAAGTCGCTGGGCTGAGCGGCGCGTCTTCACCCACACCGCTGTATTGCCTCTCGCCCTCAGGCGAAGAGGGTTGGGAGGGGGCGATTTCCGTCGACCTCGGCATAACGACTGCCGTTTTTCCCTCTCCCCAACCCCTCTCCCGCAAGCGGGAGAGGGGGAGAAAACCGCTCTCGAGGGACGGCCCCTCTCAGTCCTCCGCCACCGTCCGCCGGCCGGCGAGACGCCAGACCAGCACCAGCGCCAGCAGGCTCTGCAGCAGGTAGAAGGCGCTCGAGACGCCGTGCAGCATGCCGAAGCGCGCGCGGAACGGCGACTCCGACACCCCGAGCCCCAACGCCTGCGCCTTGTGCCGCAGGCTCTCCATGAAGGGCTGCAGCCCGAAGTAACCGATCAGCACGCAGCACAGCATGCCCAGCACCAGCCAGCGCAGCGCCCGGTAGCGCATGGCGCCGCGCCGGATCATCACGTTGCACAGCACCAGCTGCAGCACGCCGATCACCACGCCAAGCACGGCCTCGGTGCGGAACAGCTGCCCGGCCAGCATGCCGGCCATCTCGCGGCTCGGCAGCACGGCGAACAACGTGGGCGCGACCAGATAGCCGATGGTCCAGAGGCTGCCGGCCCAGATCACGGTCAGCAGCAGGAACAGCCGGTGAGGCAGCAGCGGCTGGCCGCCGGACGCCGGGCTCGGCAGCGGGGAGGACGGCGACACCACGACGCGCCGCCTCAGATGTAGCGGACGGTGATGACTTCGTACTCGCGCTCGCCGCCCGGGGCCAGCACGGTCGCGACATCGCCTTCGAACTTGCCGATCAGCGCCCGCGCAATCGGCGAGCTGACCGAGATCTTGCCGCTGTCGAGATCGGCTTCGTCCTCGCCGACGATCTGGTAGCGGACCGACTTGCCCGATTCCAGGTCTTCCAGGTCGACGGTGGCGCCGAACACGATGCGGCCATCGGTATCGAGCTGGGTCGGATCGATGATCTGCGCGGCCGACAGCTTGGCCTCGACCTCGAGGATGCGGCCCTCGATGAAGGCCTGTTTTTCCTTGGCGGCGTCGTATTCCGCGTTTTCCGACAGATCGCCCTGCGCACGCGCCTCGGCGATGGCATTGATCACCGCGGGACGTTCGACGGCCTTCAGGCGTTGCAGCTCCGCTTTCAGGAGTTCTGCGCCGCGCTTGGTAATCGGAATGGTGCTCATGTCTTCGTCAGGCAAAAAAATGAGCCGCAGCGCAGCGGGCGATGTACGCAGCGGTCTTGCCGGCACACCTCCGCTCAACCGCGGCTTTTGGGTGGTTCTTGGATTGTACGACCAGGCTCTGATTGCTCAGCTTTCGGGCGCCCCTGATAACTGGGGTCCGCCGAAATTCCCGTTAGTTTAGGTCAAGACGCCGAAGCACATCAACCAGGGCCAAGGGGCCGCCCCCTCCCCGAAGGGAGGAGGCAAGCCGCCGCGCCGTGGGAAGCGCCGCGGAATCAGGCCAGCGAGCCGTGCAGGCCCTGCAGGTCGTAGACCTCCAGGTTCTGCATCTGCTTCAGGCCCTCGACCGCGGCGCGGGCGCCGGCGATCGTCGTGTAGTACGGCACCCGGTTGGCCAGCGCCGAGATCCGGATCGAGCGCGAATCGGCGATCGCGGTGCGGGTCTCGTCGACCGTGGTGAACACCAGCGCCAGTTCGCCGTTCTTCAGCATGTCGACGATATGCGGGCGGCCGTCCTTGACCTTGTTGACCACGCGCACCGGAATGCCGGCCGCCTCGATCGCGGACGCGGTGCCGCGGGTCGCCACCAGCGGATAGCCCATGTCGTGCAGCATGCGGGCGACGCTGACCGCGTGCGGCTTGTCGCTGTCCTTGACGGTCAGCAGCACGGTGCCGCGCTCGGGCAGGCGCGAACCTGCCGCCAGCTGGCTCTTGAACAGGGCCTCGCCGAAGGTCTTGCCCACGCCCATCACCTCGCCGGTCGAACGCATCTCGGGTCCGAGCACCGGATCGACGCCAGGGAACTTGTTGAACGGGAACACCGCTTCCTTGACGCTGTAGTACGGCGGCACCACCTCGGCGCCGATGCCCTGCTCGTCCAGCGACTGGCCGGCCATGCAGCGCGCGGCGATCTTGGCCAGCGACAGGCCGGTGGCCTTCGAGACGTACGGCACCGTGCGGGAGGCGCGCGGGTTCACTTCGAGCACGTAGACGATGTCCTGGCCATCCTTCTGCTGGATCGCGAACTGGACGTTCATCAGGCCGACCACGTTCAGCGCCTTGGCCATCGCGGCGGTCTGGCGCTTCAGTTCGTCGACGGTCGCCTGCGACAGCGAGTACGGCGGCAGCGAGCACGCCGAGTCGCCCGAGTGGACGCCCGCCTGCTCGATGTGCTCCATCACGCCGCCGATGAAGACGCGCTTGCCATCGCACAGCGCATCGACGTCGCACTCGATCGCATCGTTGAGGAAGCGGTCGAGCAGCACCGGCGAGTCGTTCGACACCTTGACCGCCTCGCGCATGTAGCGCTCGAGGTCGCGCGGCTCATGGACGATCTCCATCGCGCGGCCGCCCAGCACGTACGACGGGCGCACCACCAGCGGATAGCCGATCTCCTCGGCCAGCTTCAGCGCCTCGTCCTCGGCGCGTGCGGTGCGGTTCGGCGGCTGGCGCAGGCCCAGCTCCTGCAGCAGCTTCTGGAAGCGCTCGCGGTCCTCGGCCGCATCGATCATGTCGGGGCTGGTGCCGATGATGGGCACGCCGTTGGCCTCCAGGTCCAGGGCCAGCTTCAGCGGGGTCTGGCCGCCGTACTGCACGATCACGCCGACCGGCTTTTCCTTGTCGACGATCTCGAGCACGTCCTCGAGCGTCAGCGGCTCGAAGTACAGGCGGTCGGAGGTGTCGTAGTCGGTCGACACGGTCTCCGGGTTGCAGTTGACCATGATGGTCTCGTAGCCATCCTCGCGCAGCGCGAGCGCCGCGTGCACGCAGCAGTAGTCGAACTCGATGCCCTGGCCGATCCGGTTCGGACCGCCGCCCAGCACCATGATCTTGCGCTTGTCGGTCGGGTTGGCCTCGCACTCGCCATGCTCGGCCTCGTAGGTCGAGTACATGTAGGCGGTGTTGGTGGCGAACTCGGCCGCGCAGGTATCGACGCGCTTGTAGACCGGACGCACGTTGTTGGCCAGGCGCGCTTCGCGCACGGCCTTGGCGTCCGTCTTCATCAGCCTGGCCAGGCGCCGGTCGGAGAAGCCCTTCTGCTTCAGGTAGCGCAGCTCGGCGGCCGACAGGCTGGCCAGCGTACGGGCCTTGACCTGCGCCTCGGTCTTGACGATGTCCTCGATCTGGGCGAGGAACCACGGGTCGATGTCGGTCTCGGCGTACACCTCCTCGAGCGACATGCCCAGGCGGAACGCATCGCCGACGTACCAGATGCGGTCCGGGCCCGCCTCGCCGATCTCCTCGACGATCTCGTCGCGATCGGTCGACTTCTCGTCCAGCCCGTCGACGCCGACCTCCAGGCCGCGCAGCGCCTTCTGGAACGACTCCTGGAAGGTGCGGCCCATCGCCATCACCTCGCCCACCGACTTCATCTGCGTGGTCAGGTGGCTGTCGGCCTGCGGGAATTTCTCGAAGGCAAAGCGCGGCACCTTGGTGACCACGTAGTCGATCGACGGCTCGAACGATGCCGGGGTCTGGCCGCCGGTGATCTCGTTCTTCAGCTCGTCCAGCGTGTAGCCGACCGCCAGCTTGGCGGCGACCTTGGCGATCGGGAAGCCGGTAGCCTTCGAGGCCAGCGCCGACGAACGCGACACGCGCGGGTTCATTTCGATCACGATCATCCGGCCATCCTTCGGATTGATCGAGAACTGCACGTTGGAGCCGCCGGTATCGACGCCGATCTCGCGCAGCACCGCCAGCGAGGCGTTGCGCAGCAGCTGGTATTCCTTGTCGGTCAGGGTCTGCGCCGGCGCGACGGTGATCGAGTCGCCGGTATGGATGCCCATCGGGTCCAGGTTCTCGATCGAGCAGACGATGATGCAGTTGTCCTTCTTGTCGCGGACCACTTCCATCTCGTACTCTTTCCAGCCCAGCAGCGATTCCTCGATCAGCAGCTCGCGCGTCGGCGACAGGTCCAGGCCGCGCTTGCAGATCTCCTCGAATTCCTCGCGGTTGTAGGCGATGCCGCCGCCGGTGCCGCCCAGCGTGAACGACGGGCGGATCACGATCGGATAGCCGCTGGTGTTGGTCTCGCGCGCGATCTGCGACTGGACGGCCAGCGCCTCTTCCATCGAATGCGCGATGCCGGACTTGGCCGAACCGAGACCGATCTTGGTCATCGCGTCCTTGAACTTCTGCCGGTCCTCGGCCTTGTCGATCGCCTCGGGCGACGCGCCGATCAGCTCGACCTTGTACTTGTCGAGCACGCCGTGGCGGTGCAGGTCCAGCGCGCAGTTCAGCGCGGTCTGGCCACCCATGGTCGGCAGGATCGCATCGGGGCGCTCCTTGGCGATGATGCGCTCGACCACTTCCCAGGTGATGGGCTCGATGTAGGTCACATCGGCGGTGTTCGGGTCGGTCATGATGGTCGCCGGGTTCGAATTGACCAGGATGACCTTGAACCCTTCCTCGCGCAGCGCCTTGCACGCCTGCGCGCCGGAATAGTCGAACTCGCAGGCCTGGCCGATGATGATGGGGCCCGCGCCGATGATCAGGATGCTCTGGATGTCTGTGCGTTTTGGCATTGCACGCTCTCTTTGTCGGCCGGTCCGCGCTCGCTTGGAGCAGGCGCACCGCGCCGGATATCAATATTCAGTTCAGGGTAGCCGTCGCCAGCTTGGCGCCGAAGCCGATAAACATCGCGCCCACGCCGCTCGCCATGCCGGCCGACAGCCTGCGCCGGCGGCGGAAGGCCTCGGCCAGCTTCGCGCCGACGAAGATGATCGCGGTCAGGTAGGCGAAGCTGCAGACCTGGCACACCAGCCCCAGCGCGGCGAACGACAGCACCGGATAGGCGAACTGCGGATCGACGAACTGGATGAAGAACGAGACGAAGAACAGGATGGCCTTGGGGTTCAGCAGGCTGATCAGCAGCGCCTTGCGGAACGGGTTGGTCGGGTCGGTGACCTGCACCTGCGCCTCGCCCTGCCCCGCCGCAGCCTCGGCGCCCTTGCCGTGGGAACTCCAGTTTCGCAGCGCGCCGCGCAGCATCTGGAAACCAATCCACGCCAGATAGGCGGCGCCGATGTACTTGATCACGTAGAACAGCCCAGGGCTGGCCTTGAGCAGCGAGGCCACGCCGGCCGCCGACAGCACCATCAGGATGGCGTCGCCGAGGAACACGCCGCAGGCGCCGCGATAGCCGGCGCGCACGCCGCGCTGCGCGGCGACCGACAGCACGTACATCGAATTCGGCCCCGGCAGCAGCACGATGAAGATCGTGCCCAGCAGATAGGTCCAGAAGTCGGTAATGCCGAAGGTAGCGTGCATCAGGGCGTTCATGGTCGCGATCCTGTGTCGTCTCGTTCCGCTCTCGATGTCGAAGTCCGCCTTACTGGCGGGCCTCCTCCATCAGCTTCGTGAAGCGGTCGAACAGATAGGCCACGTCGTGCGGGCCGGGCGACGCTTCCGGGTGGCCCTGGAAGCAGAACGCCGGCTTGTCGTTCAGCGCGAAGCCCTGCAGCGTGCCGTCGAACAGCGAGACGTGCGTCACGCGCGCGTTGGCCGGCAGCGTCTCGGCGTCGACCGCAAAGCCGTGGTTCTGCGAGGTGATCACCACGCGGCCGTCGTCCAGGTCCTTGACCGGATGGTTGGCGCCGTGGTGGCCGGTCGGCATCTTGACCGTCTTCGCACCGACGGCCAGGCCCATGATCTGGTGGCCCAGGCAGATGCCGAAGGTCGGAATGCCGCGCTGCAGGAATTCCTGCGTGGCACGGATCGCGTAGTCGCACGGCTCGGGATCGCCCGGGCCGTTGGCCAGGAAGATGCCGTCCGGCTTGTAGGCCAGCGCGTCGGCCGCGGTCGACTGGGCCGGCAGCACCGTGATGCGGCAGCCGCGCTGGGCCAGCATCCGCAGGATGTTGAACTTGACGCCGTAGTCGAACGCGACGACGTGAAAGCGCGGGTTCTCCAGCTTGCCGTAGCCGCGCTCCAGCGCCCACTCGGTCTGGTTCCACTCGTACGGTTCCTTGACCGACACGACCTTGGCCAGGTCCATGCCGGCCAGGCCCGGGAACGAGCGCGCCAGGTCGATGGCCTTCTGCGCGTTGTCCTCGCCGGCCAGGATGCAGCCGTTCTGCGCGCCCTTCTCGCGCAGGATGCGGGTCAGCTTGCGGGTGTCGATGCCGGCGATGGCGGGCACCTTCTCCTGCTTCAGGTAATGCGGCAGCGTGTGCTGCTTGCGGAAGTTCGAGGCGAGCAGCGGCAGATCCTTGATGATCAGGCCGGCGGCATGGACTTTGGTGGCTTCGACATCCTCGGAATTGACGCCGACATTGCCGATATGCGGATACGTCAGCGTGACGATCTGCCGCGAATAGCTCGGGTCGGTGAGGATTTCCTGGTAACCGGTCAGCGCGGTGTTGAACACCACTTCGCCGATGGTATGGCCGGAGGCGCCGATGGAATAGCCACGAAAGACCGTGCCGTCTGCTAGCGCAAGGATGGCGGGCGGAAAAGACGGTAACACGGGTAGGCTCCTGCTGGATTCACCCCGTGACCGACCTCTCTCGACGCCTCGTGCCCCGAATCTGACGGCGAGCGCGCCGGCGGCGAGCCGGGGCTGTCGGGCCGGGCTGCGCGGGATTCGGCATGGGTGCGCAGACAGTGTCGACGGCGATCGGCACGGCGCTCCGGGGCGAATCCGCAGGGCAGCGGTCAGGGCGGCGGAAGGTGGAATGCGGTTGGCGCTAGGGTGAAGGGTTCTGAAAGCGAAACTTTCGGATTGTACCTCACGCCGGCCAATTTCTCAAGTTTTCAAGGACTTGCGTATGCCAGGCCCTTGCCATTTGCCCTGGAACTGCTCCCCTCTCCCGCTTGCGGGAGAGGGGTCGGGGGAGAAAGCGCAGCGTTGCCTCTGCGAGACGTTGCGGTCGCTGCGACCGCCCTGTTCCCTCTCCCCGGCCCTCTCCCGCAAGCGGGAGAGGGAGGACACCGGCGGCATGCCCAGTTACGCCGCCGGCATCGACGCCGGCGGCACCACCGCCGTCACTTCGATCTCCACCCGCGCGCGCGGTTCGATCAGGTCCGCGACCTGCACGGCGGTCATCGCCGGGAAGTGGCGGCCGATGATCTCGCGATAGTGCTTGCCGATCGCGGGATAGGCGGCGACGTATTCGGCCTTGTCCTTCACATACCAGGTCATCCGGGCGATATGCTCGGCGCGCGCCCCGCCCTGCTCCAGCACCGCGATCACATTGCGCAGCGCCTGGGCGGTCTGCTCGGCGAAGTCGTCGCTTTCGAACTCGCACTGGCCGTTCCAGCCGATCTGGCCGCCGACGAAGATCAGCCGGCTGCCGGCCTGGAACTCGGTCAGGATGCCATTGGCATAACCGCGCGGCGCGGCCCAGTCCGGGGGCTGCAGCACGGCCATCGGCTGGCCCCGCTGCGCAGCGGTGGTGGCGTTGGCGTTGGTGGGGGTCGGAGATTTGGCGGCGGGCGCCACGATATCGTTCATAGCTTGGACTCGTCAGGAATTCGAGGAAACAGGGGCCGATGCGGCCGCAGTGGCGACGTCCGCTGCATCGACGAAGCGGGCCATCGCCTCGCGCACCGGCGCGGGAAAGGGTCGCGGCGCAAGCCGGGCGGTATCGACGCAGACCAGCCGCTGCGTGAATTCGACGCGCAGGTCCGCCCGCCCGTCGTGCTGCGCGCCGACAAAGCGCACGCGCAGCGTGCAGCTGGAACTGCCCAGCCGCGTCACCGCCAGCTCACGCGTCAGCACCTCGCCCATCCGGCTCGGCGCGACGAAGCGGCATTGCAGGTCCGCGGTGGGCACGCCGGCGCGGTCGGCGCCGTGCATCCGCTCGAACGGCCAGTCGAGCGCCTCGCGAAACCAGTCTTCGACCAGATCGTTCAGCATCTCGAAATAGCGCGGAAAGAACACGATGCCGGCGGCATCGCAGTCCTTGAAGCGCACCCGCACCGTGTTGCGGAAGCTCGCCGGCGTGGCCATCACGTCGGCGTCCCGTTCTGCCCGGCCATCTGCCGCAGCCGGAAGCGCTGCAGCTTGCCGGTCTCGGTGCGCGGCAGCGCGTCGACGAAGTGGATGCGGCGCGGATACTTGTACGGCGCGATCTGGCGCTTGACGTGCTCCTGCAGCGTCACGCGCATCGCATCGTCGCCGTGAAAGCCGGCTCGCAGCACCACATAGGCGGCCACCACCTGCCCGCGCCCATCATCGGGCGCGCCGACCACGCCGCACTCGGCCACCGCTTCGTGCTGCATCAGCGCGGCCTCGACCTCGGGACCGGCGATGTTGTAGCCGGCCGAGACGATCATGTCGTCCGAGCGGGCCTGATAGAAGTAGTAGCCGTCGGCATCCATCACGAAGGTATCGCCGGGCAGGTTCCAGCCGTCGCGCACATAGTTGGCCTGGCGCGGATCGTCCAGGTAGCGGCAGCCGGTCGGGCCCTGCACCGCCAGCTTGCCGGGCACGCCGGGCGGCAGCGTCTGCATGCTCTCGTCGACGATGCGCGCGACGTAGCCGGGCACCACCTTGCCGATCGCGCCGGGCCGCACCTCGTCGCCGGCGCTCGAGATGAAGATATGCATCATCTCGGTGCCGCCGATGCCGTCGATCATCTCGATGCCGGTCGCGGCCTTCCAGCTCTGGCGCGTGGCGTCGGGCAACGCCTCGCCGGCCGACACGCTCTTCTTCAGGCTCGACAGGTCGTAGCGCTCGGCCGCCGCGGCCATCTGGCGATAGAAGGTCGGCGCGGTGAAGACGATGGTCGCGCGCGCGTCCTGGATCAATGCCAGCAGCGCCTCCGGCGTCAGCTTCTCGGCGAGGACGGTCGATGCGCCGGCACGCAGCGGGAAGCACAGCAGCCCACCGAGCCCGAAGGTAAAGGCCAGCGGCGGCGTGCCGCAGAACACGTCGTCGGCCGTAGGCCGCAGCACATGGCGCGGGAACAGGTCGCACATCGCCAGCACGTCGCGATGGAAATGCACGGTGCCCTTGGGCTGGCCGGTGGTGCCGCTGGTAAAGGCGATCAGGCAGATGTCGTCGCTCGCGGTATCGCAGGCGACGAAGTCGTCCGGCTTGCCCTCGAGCGCCGCCTCCAGCGAGCCCGGCCCGCTGCCGTTGAAGCACAGCACCTGCCGCATGGACGGACAGTGGAACTCGCCACCTTCGCGCATATTGGCGTCCAGCTCGTCGCGCAGCCGCGCATCGCACAGCGCGGCGCCGACCTCGGCCCGGTCGATCACCTGCTTCAATTCCCGCGCGCGCAACAGCGGCATGGTCGGCACCGCAATCAGCCCGGCCTTCAGCGTCGCCAGCAGGCTGGCGGCCATCATCAGGTTGTTGGGACCGCGCAGCAGGATGCGGTTGCCTGGCACCAGCCCCATGTCCTCGGTCAGCACGCGGGCGATGCGATTGGTCAGCGCGGCCAGCTCGGCATAGCTGACGGCGGCGAAACCGCCCGCGCCGCCGGCATCGGGATAGCGGATCGCAGTGCGTTCGCCGCGGCCTTCGCGCACATGGCGATCGACCAGTTCCACCGCGGCGTTGAGCCGCTCGGGATAGCGGGTGTCCTCGTTGAACAGGAACTGCGGCCAGGCCTCGCGCGGCGGCAGGCGGTCCTGGGCAAAGGTATCGAGATGGGCTGTGCTCGCCATGGCTGTCTCCTTGATGGGCGGCGCTCGTTCTGTGGAGCGCGCGGTCAGGACTGCGGTTGCCGCGCGGCCAGCGTTTCCCGCGCGACGATCAGCTTCTGCACTTCGGTGGCACCCTCGTAGATGCGCAGCGAGCGGATCTCCCGGTACAGGCTCTCGACCCGGCTGCCGATGCGCACGCCGAGACCGCCGAACAGCTGCACCGCGCGATCGATCACCATCTGCGCGTTCTCGGTGGCGGTCATCTTCGCCATCGCGGCCTCGCGCGTGGTGCGCCCCGCGCGCGTATCGCGCAGCCACGCCGCGCGCCAGGTCAGCAGCGCGGCCGCGTCCAGCGCGGTCGCCATCTCGCCGAGCGCGGCCTGCGTCAGCTGCAGGTCGGCCAGCTTGCCGCCGAACATCGGCCGCGCGGTGGCTCGCGCGATCGCCTCATCGAGCGCCGCGCGGCCGAAGCCGAGCGCGGCCGCCGCAACGGAGGCACGAAAGATGTCCAGCGTCATCATCGCCAGCTTGAAGCCCTGCCCCGGCTCGCCCAGCCGCTGCGCGACCGGCACGCGGCAGCCGTCGAAGCGCAGCGTCGCCAGCGGATGCGGCGCCATCACGTCGATGCGCTCGGCGATCTGCAGCCCCGGCGTATCGGCATCGACGACGAAGGCCGTGATGCCGCGTGCGCCAGGCGCTTCGCCGGTGCGCGCGAACACGCAATAGAAATCGGCGATGCCGCCGTTCGAGATCCAGGTCTTGGCGCCGTCGAGCACGTAGTGATCGCCGTCCAGCGTCGCGCGGCACTGCATCGCCGCGACATCGGAACCGGCCTCCGGCTCCGACAGCGCGAAGGCCGCGATCGCCTCGCCGCGCGCCACGCGCGGCAGATAGCGCTGGCGCAGCGTCTCGTCGCCCGCCAGCGTGATCGCGCCCGATCCGAGGCCCTGCATCGCGAAGGCGAAATCGGCCAGCCCGTCGTGCCGCGCCAGCGTCTCGCGCAGCAGGCACAGCGCGCGCGAATCGAGCTGGTCGAGCGCGCCGCCGTAGGCCCGCGGCACGCAATAGCGCAGCCAGCCGGCGTCGCCGAGCTGCCGCACCAGCGCGCGGCAGTCCGCGTCGACATCGGCGCCGGGCGCATGCGGCTGCGCCGACAGCGAGCGCGCGCACCACGCGTCGAGCTCGCGCGCCAGCGTGCGGTGCGCATCGTCGAAGAACGGCAGCGTCAGATCATCGTCCCAGGCGGGCATCTCGGCTCTCCTCGCTCAGTTGCCTTCGAACACGGGCCTGGCCTTGGCGACGAAGGCTTCGTAGGCACGGCGGAAGTCGCCGGTCTGCATGCAGATCGCCTGGGCCTGCGCCTCGGCCTCGATGGCCTCGTCCAGTCCCATGTTCCATTCCTGGTGCAGCAGCTTCTTGGTGACGCCATGCGCGAAGGTCGGGCCCGCGGCAAGCTGCGCGGCCAGCGCGGCGGCCTCGTCGCCGAGCCGCTCGGGCGCGTGCAGCGCGTTGAAGAAGCCCCATTGCAGCCCCTCCTGCGCGCTCATCGCGCGGCCGGTATAGAGCAGCTCGCTGGCGCGGCCCTGGCCGATCATCCGCGGCAGCAGCGTGCAGGCGCCCATGTCGGCGCCGGCCAGGCCCACCCGCACGAACAGGAAGGCGGTGCGTGCCGACTCGGTCGCCAGCCGCATGTCCGAGGCCAGCGCGATCATCGCGCCCGCGCCGGCGCAGACGCCGTCGACCGCCGCGATGATCGGCTGCGGACACGCCCGCATCGCCTTGACCAGGTCGCCGGTCATCCGCGTGAAGTCGAGCAGCTCGGGCATCGCCATCTTCGTCAGCGGGCCGATGATCTCGTGCACGTCGCCGCCCGAGCAGAAGTTGCCGCCGGCGCCCTGCACCACCACGGCCTTGATGTCGCTGGCATAGACCAGCGCGCGGAACAGATCGCGCAGTTCGGCGTAGGCGTCGAAGGTCAGCGGATTCTTGCGCTCGGGACGGTTCAGCGTCACGGTGCCGACCTTGCCGTCCGCGGATACCGACCACAGGAAGTGGCGCGGCGCGAAGTCCGCGAAGCCGCGCTTGTGGTGGCGCATGTCCAGTGCGATCTCGTTCATCTGCGTTCTCTCGTCGATTTTGTCGATGGATCGATGTATCGATGTATGGGTTCGTCGTGGGTCGCCGGGAAATATCCGTTCAGCCCGCCATCACCTCGCCGCCCGCCACCGCGATGGCCTGCCCGGTGATCGCGCTGGCCGACGGCCGGCATAGCCAGGCGACCGCGTCGGCCACTTCGTCCGGATCCACCAGCCGGCGCTGCGGATTGCGGCCGGCCAGTTCGGCGCGCGCCTGCGCTTCGGTGCGGCCCGTCTTGCCGACGATATTGGCGACCGCCTCGCGCACGATGTCGGTATCGGTATAGCCGGGGCACACCGCATTGACGGTGACGCCGCTGCGCGCCAGCTCCAGCGCCAGCGCGCGCGTCAGGCCGAGCACGCCGTGCTTGGCCGCGCAGTAGGCCGTCACATAGGCATAGCCGGTCAGCGCGGCGGTGCTGGCCACATTGACCACACGGCCCCAGCCGGCGTCGCGCATCGCGGGCAGCGCGGCCTGCGTGCACAGGAAGGTGCCGGTCAGGTTCACATCGAGCATGCGGCGCCACAGCGCCAGATCGGTCTTCGCGATCGGCGCGCTGTGCGCCTGGCCGGCGTTGTTGACCAGCACGGCGATCGGTCCCAGCGCCTGCGCCGCGGCGTCGAACGCGCGGGCCACACTGCCGGCATCGGCGACATCGGCCTGCACCCCGTGCAGCCGCGCACCGGGATGATCGTGCCCAAGTCGCTCCGCGGCGCGCGCCAGCGCGTCGCCGTCGCGGCCCAGCAGCGTCACGCTGGCGCCCTCGGCCAGCAGGCGTCCGGCGATGGCGGCGCCAATGCCGCGCGCCCCGCCCGTGACCAGCGCGTGGCGGCCCTGCAGCGGCAACGACGAACGATCGGCGTTCATCGCGCCCCCGCCAGCGCGGCGGCGCGTTCGAGGTTGGTCTCCAGTTGCCGCTTGCCGGCCTGGTATTGCACCGGCCAGTCGACCGGCCGATAGCCCAGCTGCGCGGCCTGGTGCAGTGTCCAGGCCGGATCGGCCAGATGCGGGCGCGCGATCGCGCACAGGTCGGCGCGGCCCGCGGCGATGATGCTGTCGACGTGATCGGCCTCGGAGATCGCGCCAACCGCGATGGTCGGAATGCCTGCCTCGTTGCGGATGCGGTCGGCGAACGGCGTCTGGTACATGCGGCCATAGACGGGCGCCTGGTCGGGACTGACCTGCCCCGACGAGCAGTCGATCAGGTCCGCGCCGGCCGCCTTGAAGGCGCGCGCGATCTCGACCGCATCGTCGGGCGTGATGCCGCCCTCGACCCAGTCGTGCGCGGAAATGCGCACCGACATCGGCCGCTGCGACGGCCAGACTTCGCGCACCGCGGCGAACACCTCGAGCGGATAGCGCAGCCGGTTGGCCAGCGAGCCGCCGTACTCGTCGTCGCGCCGGTTGGTCAGCGGCGAGATGAACGACGACAGCAGATAGCCGTGCGCGCAATGCAGCTCCAGCCAGTCGAAGCCGGCCTCGGCCGCGCGCCGCGCCGCGGCGACGAAATCGTCGCGCACGCGATCCATGTCCTCGCGCGTCATCGCACGCGGCACCTGCGAGATGCCGGGCAGATACGGCAGCGGCGAGGCCGAGATCAGCGGCCAGTTGCCCTCGGGCAGCGGATGGTCCATCGCCTGCCAGCCGAGCTGGGTCGAGCCCTTGCGGCCGGCATGGCCCAGTTGCATGCCGATGCGCGCGCCGCCGGCCAGCCCCGTGCCCGCATGGACGAAATCGACGATGCGGCGCCACGCGTCGCGTTGTTCGTCATTCCACAAACCCGGGCATCCCGGCGTGATGCGCGCGTCCGGCGACACGCAGGTCATCTCGGCCATCACCAGGCCGGCACCGCCCTGGGCGCGCGCGCCCAGATGCACCAGATGGAAGTCGCCGGGCACGCCATCGACGCAGCAATACATCGCCATCGGCGACACCACCACGCGGTTCTTCAGCGTCAGGCCGCGCACGCGGTAAGGCGTGAACATCGGCGGCAAGGCGCCGTCGTGCGCGCGCAGGCTTTCCTCGGGCACGCCGGCCTGGCGCGCCAGCCAGCGCTCGTAGTCCTCGACATAGCCGCGGTCGCGCAGCCGCAGGTTCTCGTGCGAGATCCGCTGCGAGCGCGTCAGCAGCGAATAGGCGAACTGCTCGGGCGCCAGCCGCGCGTAGCGCTCGACGTTCTCGAACCATTCGGTGGAATTGCGTGCGGCGTTCTGGATCTTCAGCACCTCGACGCTGCGGACGGCCTCGTAGCGGCGCAGCGCCTCGTCCAGCGCGTCCGCACCCGGTTGCGCCAGGCCGCGCAGATTGGTGGCCAGATCGATCGCATCCTCCAGCGCCAGCTTGGTGCCGGAGCCGATCGAGAAATGCGCGGTGTGCGCGGCATCGCCCATCAGCACCACCGGCACGCGGCGGCCGCCCGCCAGCGTGTTCCAGTGGACCCAGGTGTTGCAGATCACGCGGTTGAAGCGGATCCAGTTGGCCGAGCCGCGCAGGTGCGTGGCATTGCTGATCAGCGGCTGGCCATCGAGATATTTCGCGAACAGCCGCTCGCAGTAGGCGATGCCCTGCTGCTGGTCGATCTGCTCGATGCCGGCGGCACGCCAGACCGATTCGGGAGTCTCGACGATGAAGGTCGAGGTGTCGTCGTCGAAGCGGTAGGCGTGCGCCTGAAACCAGCCGTGCTCGGTCTGCTCGAAGGCGAACGTGAAGGCGTCGAAGCGCTTTTTCGTGCCAAGCCAGACGAAACGGCACTGGCGCGTATCGATGTCCGGCGCGAAAGTCTGCGCGTAGCGGGTGCGCACGCGGCTGTTGACGCCGTCGGAGGCGATCACCAGATCGGCGCGGTACTGCTCGGCCAGCGCCTGGTCGTCCTGCACGTCGGTCTCGAACACCAGCTCCACGCCAAGCCCCTCGCAGCGGGCCTGCAGGATGTTCAGCAGGCGCTTGCGGCCGATGCCGATGAAGCCGTGCCCGCTCGAACGCATCGTGCGGCCGCGGAAATGGATATCGATGTCGTCCCAGTGATTGAAGGCCGCGTCGATCTCGCGCGCGCTTTCCGCATCGGCCTCGCGCAGGTTGTCCATGGTGGCGTCGGAGAACACCACGCCCCAGCCGAAGGTGTCGTAGGGGCGGTTGCGCTCGACCACGATTACCTCATGGCGCGGGTCCTGCCGCTTCATCAGCAGGCCGAAATACAGGCCGGCCGGTCCGCCGCCAATACACAGTATTCGCATCTGTCGTCTCCTCGCGGCGTGATGGCCGCTGCCGCCCTGCCGCCGTGGTACCGATTCGCCGGCGCTGTGCCGTAATCAATACAGCCCTAAATATTTTATGCTTAAAATAATAGGGCGAGGCGGCCCGCTTGGCAAGCGGCCCCTGCAGCATGGCTCTGTGGCGCCGCCTGCCCGCGGCCGGGTCAGCCCTGCAGGGCCTCCCGGAACTGCGCCAGCGCCGACGGGTCCTCGATGGTCGTCAGGTCCCCGGGGTCGCGCCCTTCCGCCACCGCCTGGATCGCGCGGCGCAGCAGCTTGCCGGAGCGCGTCTTCGGCAGCGCGCCGACGAACACCACGCGGGCGGGCCGTGCCACCGCGCCGAGCTGGCGGTCCACCGTCTGCATGATCTCTCCCTCCAGCGTCATGCGGTCTTGCGGCGTGGCGGCGCGCCCGGCATCGCGCAGGATGCAGACCGCCAGCGCGACCTGCCCCTTCAGCGGATCGGCGACACCCACCACCGCGACCTCCGCCACCGCCGGGTGCGAGGCGATGCTTTCCTCGATCTCGCGCGTGCCCAGCCGGTGGCCGGCCACGTTCAGCACGTCGTCGGTACGCCCAAGGATGAACAGATAGCCGTCCTCGTCGCGCACGCCCCAGTCGAAGGTCGAGTAGCGCTGCTTGTCGGGAAAGCCGGACCAGTAGGTCTTGACGAAGCGCTCGTCGTCGCCCCAGACGGTGCTCATGCAGCCGGGCGGCAGCGGCCCCTCGATCGCCACCACGCCCTTCTGCCCCGGTGCGCATTCGGCGCCGGTCTGCTCGTCGACGATGCGCACGTCGTACCCGTACACGGGCAGCCCCGGCGAGCCCAGCTTGGCGGGCAGCGCCTCGATGCCGTGCTGCAGCGCGATGATCGGCCAGCCGGTCTCGGTCTGCCAGTAGTTGTCGACCACCGGCTTGTTGATCGCGGACTGGATCCAGCTGGCGGTCGGCTCGTCCAGCGGCTCGCCGGCCAGGAACAGCATGCGCAGGCTCGACAGGTCGTAGCGGGTCAACCAGGACGGGTCCTGCTTCTTCAGCACGCGGATCGCGGTCGGCGCGCTGAACATCACGTTGACGCGGTACTGCTCGACCAGCTGCCACAGGATGCCGGCATCGGGCCGCACCGGCGTGCCCTCGTACAGCAGCGTCGTCATGCCGGCCAGCAGCGGACCGTAGACGATATAGCTGTGGCCGACCACCCAGCCGATGTCGGAGGTGCAGAACATCGTGTCGCCGGGCTTGCCGCAGAAGATGGTCTCCATCGACGTGGCCAGCGCGACCGCGTAGCCGCCGGTGTCGCGCTGCACGCCCTTGGGCTTGCCGGTGGTGCCGGAGGTATAGAGGATGTACGACGGCGCGCTCGATTCAAGCCATTCGCATGGCACCTGCGTCGCGCCGACGCGCTCGCGCCAGGCCAGGTAGTCCTCGTCGCGGCCGGGGGTCCGTTCCATCGGCGCGAGGCCGCGGTCGACCAGCAGCACCTTGTCGGGCGGGTTCTGCGCGAGCCGCAGCGCCTCGTCGAGCAGCGGCTTGTAGGGCACGACCTTGCCGCCGCGCGAGCCGGCATCGGCGCTGACCACCACGCGCGGCCGCGCATCGTCGATGCGCGCGGCCAGGCTGACCGAGGCAAAGCCGCCGAACACCACCGAATGCACCGCGCCGATGCGCGTGCAGGCCAGCATCGCGAACACCGCCTCGGGAATCATCGGCATGTAGATCAGCACGCGGTCGCCCTGCCGCACGCCCAGCGCCAGCAGCACGGCGGCCATGCGGTTGACCTCGGCATGCAGTTCGCGATAGCTGTAGCTGCGGCGCTGGCCGGTTTCGGTGGAGACATGGACCAGGGCCGGCTGCTCGGCCCGCTTGGCCAGGTGCCGGTCGACCGCGTTATGGCAGAGATTGGTGCGGCCGCCGACGAACCAGCGCGCAAATGGCGGCCGGCTGTAGTCGAGGACCTGTTCGCAGGGGGTCTGCCAATCGATGCGGCGGGCCTGCTCGGCCCAGAAGGCGTCGGGATCGACGAGGGAACGCGCGTGCAGGGCGCGGGTGGTGGCCATTGCTGTCTCCTCCGCTGGGGCGGCGGTTATCGTTGGACCGCCAGTTTGCCACCACCGGCACCGGCTTCGCCATCCGCAATGTCCACAAGGTCACCCGCCTGGCTGGCCGGACCGGCCGCGCCCAAAGAGAAAAGGGGCACGCCCTTTGGCATGCCCCTTCCCGGTGGCTGCTGCGGTGCCGCGCCGCTCGCGACCGTCCGCGACCGTCAGCGACCGTCAGCGACCATCAGCGCGCCTTGCCCTTCGCCTTCGCCTTGGGCGCCGCGCTGGCCTTGGCGCTGGCCCGGCCGGAGGAGGCCCCGGTGCTGGCCTTGACACTGGCCTTGACGCTGGCCTTGGCGGACGCTCTCGACGAGGCCCGCACCGCCTTGCCGTGCGGTTCGACCACCACGCGCTGGCGGGCGTTGACGGCGCGGCCGCCCTTGCCCGATACGCGGATCACCCGCACCTCGTCGTCGCGCTCGGCGATCGCTCGCGCGCGCTTGACCGGCACGTTCAGCACCAGGCTCTGGCCGGCCACCAGCTTGGAGCCGGACAGCTTGTTCCATGCCCGGACCTGGCTGACCGACACGCCATAGCGGCGCGCCACCGAGGCGACCGTGTCGCGCTTGCCCGCGCGCACCACCAGCCGGCGCGCTTCGGGCAGGTCCGGCTCCATCGCCAGGATCGCGTTGTCCGCCAGCTTGGCGCTGATGTCCTCGGTATGGCGGCCCGAGCGCGGAATCATCACGGTCGAGCCCGGCTTCAGACGCATGCCCTTCGGAATCCGGTTGATCTCGCGCAGCGTGTCCGGATCGACGTTCAGCCGGGCCGCCAGCGATTCGACACGCTCGCGCCCGTCCACCGTCACCGCGGTCCAGCTCGACAGCCCGCCGCGATAGGTGTTCAGGTTGTACTGGAAACGCTCGGCATTCTCGAACGGCAGCAGGATCTGCGGGTTCGACGCACCGAGGATCACCGGCTTGTTGAACGACGGATTGAGCGCGCGGAATTCCTCCAGCGGCATGTTGGCCAGCTTGGCCGCCAGCGTCACGTCGATATCGCGCGAGGTCGTCACCGTGACGAAATACGGATGGTCCGGAATCGGCGGCAGCGTGACGCCATAGCTGGCCGGGTTGCTGACGATGTTCTTGACCGCCTGCAGCTTCGGCACGTAGTAGCGCGTCTCGTTGGGCATCGTCAGGCTGGCGTAGTCGGTCGGCAGCCCGCGCGCCTCGTTGCGCGCGATCGCCCGCGACACCGCGCCCTCGCCCCAGTTGTACGCCGCCAGCGCCAGATGCCAGTCGCCGAACATGTCATGCAGCCGGCTCAGGTAGTCCAGCGCCGCTTCGGTCGAGGCCAGCACATCGCGGCGCTCGTCGCGGAACATGTTCTGCTTCAGGTTGTAGTGCTTGCCGGTGCTCGGGATGAACTGCCACATGCCGGCCGCCTTCGCGCTCGACACCGCCTCGGGATTGAAGGCGCTCTCGACGAAGGGCAGCAGCGCCAGCTCGGTCGGCATGTTGCGGCGTTCGAGCTCGGCGACGATGTGGTACAGGTATTTGCTCGACCGCGCGATCATCCGCTCCATATAGTCAGGCCGCGCCGCATACCACTGCGTGCGGTCCTCGACCAGCGTGCCTTCCAGGTCCGGCATCGAAAAGCCGCGACGGATGCGCACCCAGATATCCTGCGACTGGCCCAACGTCCAGTCGATCCTGTCTTCGTCGACATTGATCGGCGCGGTCTCGCGCGCGATGGTCGGCGGCAGGTGGATCGAATTGAGCGGATCGGTGGGGGGAAGGCCGGTCTTGGGCTTGGTGGCGGAGGCCAGGGCGGTCGGCGAGCCGGCCGTGCCGGCTTCATCAGGCGGGACGGGCGTGCTGGCGCAAGCCGCCAGCAGCGCCGCACAGGCTACGGCCGCCAGGTATCGACCAATTCTCATCAAGTTCTCGGATCGTGACGCTAAAAATTGGCTGATCCTAAAGACAAAGCGGTTCTTGCGTCAATTGGATTTTCCGCTTTTCGCCCAGGCGCGGGCGGTCGGGCAGACGGATCGGCGGTGCATCCGTCAGCGAAAGCCGTCCTTCCAGGCGCGCAGCGCGCCGAAGGCTCCGGCATCGTCCGCGGCGGCAGCGCCCTGACGGGCCAGCGCCTGGCGCACCGCGGGGTCACGGGAACGCAGGAAGGGATTGACCGCCCGCTCATGGCCGACGGTGGTCGGCACGGTCGGCGCGCCCGCGGCGCGCAGCGCCTCGACCCGCGCGTCCCAGGCGGCCAGCGCGGCGTTGTCCGGCTCCACCGCGCGGGCGAAGCGCACATTGCTGCGCGTATACTCGTGGGCGCAATAGACGCGGGTCTCGGCGGGCAGCGCGGCCAGCTTGTCGAGCGAGGCCAGCATCTGTGCCGGCGTGCCCTCGAACAGCCGCCCGCAGCCGCTGGCGAACATCGTGTCGCCGCAGAACACCACGGGCCCGATGCCGGGCAGCTCGCCGGTGTAGGCGATATGTCCGGCGGTGTGGCCGGGCACCTCGAGCGCCCGCAGCCGCAGCGCCGGCGCCTTCAGTTCGACCTCGTCGCCCTCGCGCACCGCGCGGGTACGATGGCCGATGCGCTCGGCGGCCGGCCCGATCACCGGCATCGGTTCGCCGTCGGGTCCGGCCGGATAGGCCGCCAGCAGGTCGGCCACGCCGCCCTGGTGATCGGCATGGTGGTGGGTGATTACAATGGCGCCCAGGACCAGCCCCGTCCGCGCCAGATAGGCGAGCACCGGCGCGGCGTCGCCCGGATCGACCACGGCGGCGGCATGACCGTCGTCGATCGCCCAGATATAGTTATCCTGGAAAGCGGGGATCGGCTCCACCCTCAACATACGTGCTCCTATGTCCAAGCGTCCGATTATAGATTGGGAAAACTGGCTGGCCTCCCCGCCCGGCCAGTACATGCTGCGCTGGGAGGAAGGCCAGTACGACCGCACCGTGGCCGACATCTTCGGCTACCACGCGGTCCAGCTCGGCATGCCGGTGCTGGACACGCTGCGCGAGAACCGCATGCCGTTCGGCGCGCTCGCGCTGGACGCCCGCAGCGGCCCGCACGGTCCGCGCGCCGCGGAAAGCGGCATCGCCCCCGGCCCCCAGCTGCTGTGCCGCTTCGACGAACTGCCCTTCGATACGCAGAGCCTGGACCTGGTCACGCTGCCCCATGTGCTCGAATTCTCCGAGGATCCGCACGAGGTGCTGCGCGAGGTCTCGCGCGTGCTGATGCCCGAGGGACGCGTGGTGGTGTCCTGCTTCAACCCGATGAGCCTGTGGGGCGCACGGCAGGGCCTGAACCGGCTCGGCGCCGACCCCTTCCTGCCGACCGACGCCCAGTCGATCGGGTTCGTCCGCATCAAGGACTGGCTCAAGCTGCTCGGCTTCGATATCATCCGCGGCCGCTTCGGCTGCTATTGCCCGCCCTACCGCACCGACCGCTGGCTGCAGCGGGCCGCCTTCATGGAGAAGGCCGGCGATCGCTGGTGGCCAATCTTCGGCGCGGTCTATATGCTGTCGGCGGTCAAGCGGGTGCGCAACATCCGCCTGGTCGGGCCCGCCTGGAAGACGCCCAAGGCCGCGCTGGCCCCGGTGGCGGCGCCGGTCGCCACGCCGAACGGCACGCACGGCAAGTCCCCCGACGAAGAGAAGACGTGAGGCGCGCGCCCCAACCTGCCTGACCAGCCCATTCCCGAGCACCGCCCGCTCGGACCGATTCCAACCCGTTCGCCCCGGCGGACACCCGGCGCCGGCGACGTCCCGCCGCACCGGTTCCCACCGTTCATCGATGCAAGAAGTCACGATCTATTCCGATGGCGCCTGCAAAGGCAATCCCGGCCCCGGCGGCTGGGGCGCCGTGCTGCTCGCCAATGGCCACGTCAAGGAGATGTTCGGCGGCGAGGCCAATACCACCAACAACCGGATGGAGCTGACCGCCGTCATCGAGGCGCTGCGCGCGCTGAAGCGGCCTTGCAAGGTGCAGGTCTGGACCGACTCCCAGTACGTGCAGAAAGGCATCTCCGAATGGATCCGCGGCTGGAAGGCGCGCGGCTGGAAGACCGCGGAGAAGAAGCCCGTCAAGAACGCCGACCTGTGGCAGGCGCTCGACGCCGCCGCGGCCGAGCACGACATCTCGTGGCACTGGGTACGCGGCCACAACGACCACCCGGGCAACGAACGGGCCGATGCGCTGGCCAATCGCGGTGTCGCCTCGCTCACCGGCGCCCAGGTTGAGTAGAATGCCCGCCATGCGACAAATCGTACTGGACACCGAAACCACGGGCCTGAACGCCGCCACCGGCGACCGGCTGATCGAAATCGGCTGCGTCGAGCTGGTCAACCGGCGGCTCACCGGACGCAACCTGCATTTCTATATCAACCCGGAGCGCGACATCGACGCCGGCGCGATCGCGGTGCACGGCCTGACGGTCGAATTCCTGGCGGACAAGCCCAAGTTCGCCGAGGTGGTCCACGAGATCCGCGATTTCGTGCAGGACGCCGAGCTGATCATTCACAACGCCGCGTTTGACCTCGGGTTCCTCGACATGGAATTCCAGTTGCTGGGCCTGCCGCCCTTCCGCAAGCATGTGGCAAGCGTGATCGATACGCTGCTCGAAGCGCGCCAGATGTTCCCCGGCAAGCGCAACTCGCTCGACGCGCTGTGCGAACGGCTCGGCGTCAGCAATGCGCACCGGACGCTGCACGGCGCACTGCTGGATGCGGAGCTGCTGGCCGAGGTCTATCTGGCGATGACGCGCGGCCAGAACTCGCTGGTGATCGACATGATGGACGCCAGCGCGGGCGCCGGGCCTGCCGCGGTTGCCACCACCGACCTGTCGGCGCTGCGCCTGCCGGTGCTGGAACCGACCGAGGACGAACTGGCGGCGCACGCCGCGGTGCTGAAGGAGCTGGACAAGGCCAGCGGCGGCAAGACGGTATGGCAGGAGGCGCCGCAACTGGAAGAGGCGGCATGACGCCTGGCCGCGAGCCGGGAGCCAGGGTCCGGAGGCAAAAAATTCGCCGAAGGGCTTTACAAGATACAAAGGTCCTGACATAATCTCGCTTTCTCTGCTGCACGGCAGTTCAAGCGCAGCGGCAGGGGTGGTTAGCTCAGCGGTAGAGCACTGCCTTCACACGGCAGGGGTCACAGGTTCAATCCCTGTACCACCCACCAGATTCGCGGGACACCGCATGAAAAAGGCCCTCAGACGAACGTCGAGGGCCTTTTTCTTTTGGTCTTGATTTGGCCTTGATTTTGCCCTGATCCACCTCAAGGCACCCATCCCGGCAATTCTGCCGCCTGCCGTATCCAGTCCCCCACCCGCTTCTCGTCGATCTCGTCGGTTTGGTAAATGTCGAGATACCGCGTATTCGGGTCCTTCGATTCCCCGGGCGGCAGCGGGCGCAGCGACGATCCTTTGAAAAAGGCCACCTTCACGTACCGCGTGAAGCAGTGGAAGCTGAGAAACCAGCCCTGCCCTTCCACGCCATAGAACGGCGAATTCCATTTCACCGCCTTGCGGACGTCCGGCACGGTGCGCACGATCAGCGCGTCAAGCTTTTCGCCGACCTCACGCTTCCAGTCCGGCATGGCGGCGATGTAGGCCTGCACCGGGGCATCGCCGTCGCCCTTCGGGATCTGCGGATTGCCGCCCGACAGCAGGACCGGCTTGCCGTCGGCGGGCGGCTTATGCGCCGATTTATTGGCCGATTTCTGGGCCGATTTCTGGGCCGATTTCTGGGCCGATTCGTCGGCCGGTTTTGCCGGGGAGTTTCTTGCCGGCTTCGCCGCGGCGTTCACCGGTTTCGCAGGCGTTTTGTTCGTTGCCATCGTATTCACCCCCAACGTCACAAGTCGAGCCTGTCAAGGACGGGCCTGGACGCCCGGCCGCTGAACCGGACCGATCCTATGTCGAATGCCGGCCGTCAACAACCACCGGCGCCGTCTGGCCCCATTCGCGGGAAAGCGCAATACCCCACCAATCGGGAATAGCAGGCGCCGCCGGCAGCCTCTAGGATTGCCGCGCCCCGGTGCAATGCCGGGGCGCCATCCCGATAGAACAACAAAGACAACCCTTCGAGAATTCCATGAACAAGACCCTGCTGATTGCTTCCATGGCACTGGCCCTCGCCGCTTGCGGCGGTGGCGGTGGCGACGACGACGGCCCCGCGCCGCAACCGGCCACCTCCCCCGCCGAAGGCCTGTACACGGGCAAGACCTCGGCGAACCAGGACATCGCCGGCCTGGTGCTCGACGACGGCACCTACTACGTGATCTACACCTCGTTGGCGCCGATCTCGCTCGGCGTGATCCAGGGCAAGCTCAGTGCCGCCAATGGCAACTTCTCGTCGAACGACGGCAAGGACTTCAGCGTGACGTCGCGTGGTATTTTCGATGTGGCCATCAACGGCACCTACGCGACCAAGGGCAATCTGAATGGCACGGTGCGCTATCCGGCGACGGGCCAGACCGCGACCTTCACCAGCACCTACGACAAGAACTACGAGCTGACGCCGTCGCTGGCGACGCTGGCCGGTACCTACAGCGGAACCTCGGTGATTCCCGAGGGCGGCGAATCGGCGACGATCACCGTCGCCAGCTCCGGCACGATCAGCGGCGCGGGCGCGTCCGGCTGCCGGATCGAAGGCGCCGCCAAGCCGCGCGCACGTGGCAACGCTTACGACATCACCGTGACCTTCGGTCCGTCGCCGTGCGCCCGTCCGGGGCAGAAGATGAGCGGCGTCGCGTATTACAGCGCGGAGGATCGCAGCCTGATCGCCACCGGCACGACTTCTGACCGGTCGGCGGGAGTGCTATTCGTCGGCACGCGGTAAGCCGACAGGCGCCATGCCGCCAATCCCGTCGGCGGCATGGCGTCATCCTCGATCATGGCCGGACACGCCGACACTCAAATCTTCATGAATAGCGGATTGTCGTATCGCTGATACGACAATCGAACTCGACCGCCCCCGGAGCCGCTGCCGCTGACGTTATAGACCTGACGGCAAGGCATGCATCCCCGCCGCAGGCGCAGCCATCACGCCGCCGCCAGTCACCTGATCAATCGCCCCAATCACCTCTGGCACATCCGGCACCACGCCTTCATTGCCGATCGACACCGCCCGGCCCGGCTCGGAAATACCGAAGTGCTCGCGCGAGGTCGCGGTGAACAGCATCACCGAGGGCTTGCCCAGTGCGTGGGCAAGGTGGACGAAGCCGGTGTCGGTACCGATCACCAGGTCCGCGGCGGCGACGCGCTGGGCGCATTCGGTGATCGTCATCCTGGGCAGCACCTCGGCGTCCGGGATGCCACGGGCCAGCACTTCGGATTGCTCCTTTTCCGCGGGGGAGCCCCAGGGCAGCTGCACGCGATAGCCGCGGGCGTTCAGCTCGCGGCCGACCGCGATCCAGCGTTCCGGCGGCCATTTCTTGATCTCCAGCGAGGTCGCGTGGAACAGCATCGCGCGCGGCACGCCGTCGGTATTGAGTGGCGCGGCCGGAGCCGGGATGCGCAGTTCGTAGTGTTCCTTCGGGTCGAGCTCGTAACCGAGCGCCTTGGCGGCGACCAGGCGCATCTTGTGGCGTGCGGTGGCGTCGCCATGCGGCGCGAAGATGTCGGTATAGAACATCTCGGCACGCGCTTCTCCCAGGTGCCTGGCGGCATAGCCGAAGCGGCGGCGGGTGCGGGCCAGCCAGCCGACGATGGCGCTCTTGTAGACGCCGTGCACGTCCAGTACCACGTCGTACTTCTCACGGCGCAGTTCGCGCACCGCGGCGAGGATCGCGCGCAGGTCCTTCCATTGCTTCGACTTCTTGTAGCCGCGCAGCGGCGGCGCGATCACGCGGTCGACGCCGACCGTCCAGCGCGGGATATCGGCGCAGGAGGCATCGGCGACCCAGTCGATCTTGGCCTCGGGATAGGCGTGCCGCAGATCCCAGATCAGCGGCAGCGTGTGCGCCATATCGCCGAGGGAGGTGATCTTGATAACCAGGATGCGCTTCATGGGTGCAGGAGCGGGCCTTTGCCGCGGGGCTGGATTTTGCGAAGGCCGTAGTATGCACCAGAGGCTGGGCGGGGGGCGTGTCCGGAGGTAACGGAGGAAATTTGAAGCCGGGCGTGCGGTGGTTGCCCTCTCCCCGGCCCTCTCCCCGGCCCCTCTCCCCGGCCCCTCTCCCGCACGCGGGAGAGGGGAGAACTGCTGTGGGCCGGTCAGCCGGCCCACCCCATCACCGCACCTTGCCCTCCTTCCACGCCTGCAGCAGCTTCTCGTAGGCGATGGTCTCGCCCTTGGGCTTCTCGTTGGCCAGCTTCTTCCACGGCGCGTGCTCGTCGGACAGCCACTTGGCCGCATCCCCCTTGGGATTGAGCTTCGGCGCGCAGGTCGCCATGCCCGCGCGCTGCAGCCGCGCCATCACCTGGTCCATTTCCTCGGCCAGGCTGTCCATCGCGGCCTGCGGGGTCTTCTCGCCGGTCACCGCGGTCGCGACGTTCTTCCACCACAGCTGGGCCAGCTTCGGATAGTCGGGGACGTTGGTGCCGGTCGGCGTCCATGCCACGCGCGCCGGACTGCGATAGAACTCGATCAGCCCGCCGTACTTGGCCGCGTTCTTGGTCAGGTACTCGTGGTTGATGTCGCTGTCGCGAATGAACGTCAGCCCGGTCAGCGACTTCTTCAGCGACACGGTCTTCGAGGTCACGAACTGCGCATAGAGCCAGGCGCCCGCGAGGCGGTTCGGATCGGTCTTCTTGAAGAAGGTCCACGAGCCCACGTCCTGGTAGCCGTTCTGCATCCCCTGCTTCCAGTACGGGCCATACGGCGACGGCGCCATGCGCCACTTCGGCGAGCCGTCCGCGTTGACCACCGGCAGCCCCTTCTTGGTCATGTCGGCGGTGAAGGCGGTGTACCAGAAGATCTGCTGCGCGACCTGCCCTTGCGCCGGCACCGGCCCGGCCTCGGAGAAGGTCATGCCCATCGCCTGCGGCGGCGCGTACTTCTTCATCCAGTCGACGTACTTGGTCAGCGCATAGACGGCGGCCGGGCTGTTGGTGGCGCCGCCGCGCGCGACCGAGGCGCCGACCGGCGTGCACTTGTCCGCGGCCACGCGGATGCCCCACTCGTCGACCGGCATGCCGTTGGGCAGCCCCTTGTCCGCGGTGCCGGCCATCGACAGCCAGGCATCGGTGAAGCGCCAGCCCAGCGACGGGTCCTTCTTGCCATAATCCATATGGCCGTAGACCTTCTTGCCGTCGATTTCCTTGACGTCGTTGGTGAAGAAGTTGGCGATGTCCTCGTAGGCGGACCAGTTGGTCGGCACGCCGAGGTCGTAGCCGTACTTCGCCTTGAACTTCTCCTGCAGGTCCTTGCGGGCGAACCAGTCGGCGCGGAACCAGTAGAGGTTGGCGAACTGCTGGTCCGGCAGCTGATACAGCTTGCCGTCCGGCGCGGTGGTGAACTTGGTGCCGATGAAGTCCTTGATGTCGAGATCGGGATTGGTAAATTCCTTGCCGGCGCCGTTCATGTAGTCGGTCAGCGGCAGGATCGCGCCATAGCGGTAGTGCGTGCCGATCAGGTCCGAATCGGAGATCCAGCCGTCGTAGATCGACTTGCCCGACTGCATCGACGTCTGCAGCTTCTCGACCACGTCGCCTTCCTGGATCAGGTCGTGATTGACCTTGATGCCGGTGATCTCTTCGAACGCGCGCGCCAGCGTCTTGGCCTCGTACTCGTGTGTGGTGATCGTCTCCGACACCACGTTGACCTGGGTCACGCCCTTGGCCTTGAGCTTGGCGGCCGCGTCGATGAACCACTTCATCTCGGCCAGCTGCTTGTCCTTCGATAGCGAGGACGGCTGGAACTCGCTGTCGATCCACTTCTTCGCCTCGGCTTCTCCCGCCCAGGCGGCATGGCCGCAGGCGAGCGCGGCGGCCACCGCCACCAGCTTCACCGCAAGCCTTGCCCGTTGCTTCAGCGCTATCATCGATGTCTCCTCGAATGGCCCTTCCCGAAAGCGTTGCGGGTCGCGGCCGGGGAAGGATTGAGCCGCGCTACCTGCGAATACCAACCAGACGCACCTCTGAACCACAGCGAACAACCCCGGGGATCACCCGTAAATCACCCCTTGCGCATCACCAGCGCCAGTACGGCCATCGACAGCACGAAGCTGATCCACACGGACGGCTCCTCCGGCAGCGAGAACCAGTTCATCATCGCCTCGCCCAGTCCGACCCAGGCGAGGTTGATCCACGCTGCGCACATCAGCCCGATGAACAGCCGGTCGCCGCGCGTGGTCGCGATCGGCAGCCAGCCCTTGCGCAGGCGCGTCGGCGAGCGCAGCTCCCAGATCGTCATGCCGATCAGCATCAGCACCACGCAGACGAAGAACACCGCGACCGGCGTGGTCCACACCATCCAGCCGAACATCGCCGTCGTTTCCATCGCCACCCCCGCTCAGACGCGGCCCATCGCGAAGCCCTTCGCGATGTAGTGCCGCACGAACCAGATCACAATGCCGCCGGGCACGATCGTCAGCACACCGGCCGCGGCCAGCACGCCCCAGTCCATGCCCGAGGCGGAGACCGTGCGGGTCATCGTCGCCACGATCGGCTTGGCGTCGACCGAGGTCAGCGTGCGCGCCAGCAGCAGCTCGACCCAGCTGAACATGAAGCAGAAGAACGCCGCGACGCCGACGCCGGCCTTGATCAGCGGCAGGAAGATCGTCAGGAAGAAGCGCGGGAACGAATAGCCGTCGACATAGGCGGTCTCGTCGATCTCGCGCGGCACGCCCGACATGAAGCCCTCCAGGATCCACACCGCCAGCGGCACGTTGAACACCAGGTGGGCGAGCGCGACGCCCAGGTGCGTGTCCATCAGCCCGACGCTCGTATAGAGCTGGAAAAACGGCAGCAGGAACACCGCCGGCGGCGTCATCCGGTTGGTCAGCAGCCAGAAGAACACATGCTTGTCGCCGATGAACTGGTAGCGCGAGAACGCATACGCGGCCGGGAGCGCCACGGTGACCGAAATCACCGTGTTCAGCGCGACATAGATCAGCGAGTTGATATAACCGGAGTACCACGACGAATCGGTGAAGATCGTGCGGTAATGCTCCAGCGTGAATTGCGCGGGCCACAGCGACAGCGTCGACAGGATCTCGTCGTTGGTCTTGAACGACATGTTGAGCATCCAGTAGATCGGCAGGATCGCGAACACCAGATAGACCAGCAGGAAAGCGGCGCGCCACCAGCCGCCACGCGAGGCCGGATCATGCATGGGGAACGTCCTCGGCGACGGTGCCCGCACGCTGCATCCAGTTGTACAGCACGAAACACAGCAGCAGGATGATCAGGAAATAGACGATCGAGAACGCCGCGGCCGGACCCAGGTCGAACTGCCCCACCGCCTTCTGCGTCAGGTACTGCGACAGGAACGTGGTGGCGTTGCCCGGCCCGCCGCCGGTCAGCACGAACGGCTCGGTATAGATCATGAAGCTGTCCATGAAGCGCAGCAGCACCGCGATCATCAGCACGCCGCGCAGCTTGGGCAGCTGGATATGGCGAAACACCGCCCAGCGCGAGGCGCCGTCGATCTGCGCGGCCTGGTAGTAGGCGTCGGGAATCGCGCGCAGGCCGGCGTAGCACAGCAGGCCGACCAGCGGCGTCCAGTGCCAGACGTCCATCACCAGCACCGTCAGCCACGCGTCGAGCGCGTTGCCGGTGTAGTTGTAGTCGAAGCCGAGCCCGGCCAGCGCGGCGCCGAGCAGGCCGATGTCGGTGCGGCCGAAGATCTGCCAGATCGTGCCGACCACGTTCCACGGAATCAGCAGCGACAGCGCGACGATCACCAGCACCGCCGACGCCTTCCAGCCGCGCGCCGGCATCGACAGCGCCAGCAGGATGCCGAGCGGAATCTCGACCAGCAGCACCGCCAGCGAGAAACCGAGCTGCCGCAGCAGCGCGTCGTGCAGCTCGCCGTCGCGCAGCACCGCGCGGAACCATTCGGTGCCGACGAACACGCGCCGCTCCGGCGAGATGATGTCCTGCACCGAGTAGTTGACGATGGTCATCAGGGGCAGGATCGCCGAGAACGCGACGCAGACCACCACCGGCAACACCAGCAGCCACGCCTTCTGGTTGATCGGCTTCATCGGACCAGCTCCTCGTCGACGTAAAAGCAGGTATGGCGGTGGAACACCGAGAACCAAGCGGTCTCGCCGGGCCGCAGCGCGGCGGCCTCGTCGCCGAGCCGGGCGCGCAGCAGCGGCGCGCCATCGGCGCTGTCGATGCTCTTGCCATGGGCACCGCTGTCCTGCAGCCGCGCGGCGGCGATCCAGTAGGTGCCGATGTCCTGCGCGCGTTCGATCAGCGCGGGCACCGCCTGCTCGTCATCGGAGCGCGCCAGCCGCAGATATTCGGGGCGCACGCCGATCTTGAAGGTGCCGGCCGCCTGCAGCCGCTGCACGAGGGCATCATCCGCCGGCGGCGCATACCGCCGTCCGGCCAGTTCGATCCAGCCGTCGCGCCAGCGCGCCGGCAGGAAGTTCATGCCGGGCGAGCCGATGAAATGGCCGACGAACGTATGGGCCGGCCGCTCGAACAGCGCATCGGCGGTACCGACCTGCACGGCCTTGCCGCGCGACATGACCACCACCTGATCGGCGAAGGTCAGCGCCTCGGTCTGGTCGTGCGTGACATAGATCAGCGTCAGATGGAATTCGCGGTGGATCTGCTTGAGCTTGCGCCGCAACTGCCATTTGAGGTGCGGGTCGATCACGGTCAACGGCTCGTCGAACAGGATCGCGGCGACGTCGTGACGCACCAGCCCGCGCCCCAGCGAGATCTTCTGCTTGGCATCGGCCGACAGGCCGCTGGCCTGGCGATCGAGCACGGCCGACAGGTCCAGCATCTCGGCCACCTGCCCCACGCGCTCGCGCACCTGGGCCTGCGGCACGCCGCGGTTGCGCAGCGGAAAGGCGAGGTTCTGGCCGACGGTCATGGTGTCGTAGATCACCGGGAACTGGAACACCTGGGCGATATTGCGCGCCTGCGGCGAGTCGCCGGTGACGTCGCGGCCATCGAACGACACGGTGCCCTGCGACGGCCGCAGCAGGCCCGAGATGCAGTTCAGCAGCGTGGTCTTGCCGCAGCCCGAGGGCCCCAGCAGCGCATAGGCGCCGCCGTCGTCGAAGGTAAAGCGCAGCGGCAGCAGCGCATAGTCCTCGTCGCTGCGCGGATTGGGGCCGTAGGCATGGGCCAGGTCCAGGTCGATGCGGGCCATGGCCTCAGTTCCCCTGCCCGTTGGCGCGCCGCGGATGCACGCGGCGCGGCGCGCGCACGCAGCGTCCCTGCGCATCGAACAGATACAGCTGCGACGGATCGAGCCGCAGCGTCACCGTCTCGCCCAGCGCCAGCTCCAGCACGCCCGGCACCTGGGCGACCAGATTGCCGACCGCGGTGTCGACGTGCACGAAGGTATCGGAGCCCGACAGCTCGGCCAGCGCCACCCGTCCCGGCAGCGGCACGCCCTCCCGCGCGCGCGGTACGCCGACCGCGAGCTCGTCGTGCCGGTCCGATACGCCATCGAGCCACAGCGTGCCGGCGCGCACGCCGACGGTCACAGCGCCGGCATAGCCTTGCAGCGCATCGCGGGCACCATCGACGGCGTTGTCGATGGCGCTGTCATCCGGGCGCAGCACTACCTCGATGCCGTCGGGCAGATGCACGGCGCCATCGCGCCATTCGCCGGCAATCAGGTTCATCGGGGGATCGCTGAAGGCGCGCGCCACGCGCAGCGAGTCGGGGTAATGGAAGACTTCGGCCGTCGGCCCGTATTGCAGCAGCTCGCCGGCATCGAGCACCGCGGTATGGCCGCCGAGCAGCAATGCCTCGCCGGGCTCGGTGGTCGCGTAGATCACGGTTGCATCGCCCTGCGCGAACAGCTGGGCGAGCTCCTCGCGCAGTTCCTCCCGCAGCTTGTAGTCGAGATTGACCAGCGGCTCGTCCAGCAACATCAGCGGCGCGCCCTTGGCCAGCGCCCGCGCCAGCGCGACGCGCTGCTGCTGGCCGCCGGAGAGCTCGGCCGGATGGCGCTCGAGCAGATGTTCGATATGCAGCCGCGCCGCCAGCGTCCGCACCTGCCCGTCGATATCGGCAGCGCCGCGCAGCCGCAGCGGCGAGGCGATGTTGTCGAACACCGTCAGCGACGGGTAGTTGATGAACTGCTGGTAGACCATCGACACATTGCGCTGGCGTACCGGCATGCCGGTCACATCAGCGTCGTCGACCAGCACGCGGCCGGCGCTGGGACGGTCGAGCCCGGCCATCACCCGCATCAGCGACGTCTTGCCGGCCTGGGTCGCGCCAAGCAGGATCGTCACCGCGCCCGGGACCGGGGCCAGCGACATCGGATAGAGATGGACCTGCGAACCTGCCTGCTGCGCGATGCCTTCCAGTCTGAGCTGCATCCGGTCTCCGTCGGGGTTCTTGCCCTGCGCGCGGCATGGTTCGGCCCGAAGGAAGGTCGCGCGGTCAGCGGACACAGGGCGGGACGCGAAAAGGGACTCCGGCGCGCATCGATGGCTTGCTTGCTCGTTTTAGTAAAGAAGCGAACAAAAAACAATAGTGCAATGCGTCATTTGTTTTCGTTTTTGTTTGAACTAGAATCCCGGCATGACGCTCAATCCCCGCCAGACCGCTCTTCTGGAAGAAGTCCGCAGCCAGGGCTTCGCCTCCATCGAAGAGCTAGCACGCAAGTTCGGCGTGACCCTGCAAACGGTCCGGCGCGACGTCAATCTGCTGGCGGAGAACGGCATGCTGGCGCGCTTTCACGGCGGCGTGCGGATGGATGGCTCGACCACCGAGAACATCGCCTATCGCCAGCGCCAGCTGCTCAATGCCGAGGGCAAGGCGCGCATCGCGCGCGCGGTGGCCGCCGCGGTGCCCGAGGGCTGTTCGCTGATCCTGAACATCGGCACCACGGTCGAGGAGATCGCGCGGGCGCTGGTCCATCATCGCGGCCTGCGCGTGATCACCAACAATCTGCACGTCGCCAACATCCTGGCCGACAACCAGGACTGCGAGGTGATCGTGGCCGGCGGGGTGCTGCGTTCGCGCGACCGCGGCATCGTCGGCGAGGCCACGGTCGAGTTCATCGGCCAGTTCAAGGTCGACATCGGCCTGATCGGCATCTCGGGCATCGAGGCCGACGGCACGCTGCGCGATTACGATTTCCGCGAGGTCAAGGTGGCGCGCACGATCATCGAGCATTCGCGCGAGGTCTGGCTGGCCGCCGATGCAACCAAATTCAACCGGCAGGCGATGGTCGAGCTGGCGCACCTGTCGCAGATCGACCGGCTCTTCACCGACGAGCCGTTGCGGGCGCCGTTCGAGCAGATCGTCGCGGACAGCGGAGTGAAGTGTGTGGTGGCGGGAGACTAAGGGGCGGAGCTGCCCTCTCCCCTACCCCTCTCCCGCAGGCGGGAGAGGGCATGTCGGTGTGCGCGCGCTGCCGGCCTTCTCCACATCCAGCGCGGGCGGTCGAGAGGCAGTCGGTCTGCGGGTACTGACGGTGCTCTCCCCTCTCCCGCGCGCGGGAGAGGGGCGGGGGAGAGGGCAACCCCGGCAACAGCGGTCCTTACTTGAAAACGACCGTCTTGTGCCCGTTCAGCAGGATGCGATGTTCCGCATGCCACTTGACCGCGCGGGCCAGTGCCACGCATTCGACGTCGCGGCCGACCGCGGTCAGCTGGTCCGGGTCCATGCTGTGGTCCACGCGTTCGATCTCCTGCTCGATGATCGGGCCTTCGTCGAGGTCGGCGGTCACATAGTGGGCCGTCGCGCCGATCAGCTTGACGCCGCGATCGTGCGCCTGGTAGTAGGGCTTGGCGCCCTTGAAGCTGGGCAGGAACGAATGGTGGATATTGATCGCGCGGCCCTCGAGCTTGCGGCACAGGTCGTTCGACAGCACCTGCATGTAGCGCGCCAGCACGACCAGGTCGATCTTCTGGTCCTGCACCACCTCGAACACCTTGGCCTCCTGCGCGGCCTTCTGCTCGGCCGACGCGTTCATCAGCGGCAGATGGAAGAACGGAATGTCGTAGGACGCGGCCAGCTGGTAGAAGTCGCGATGGTTCGACACGATGGCCGCGATCTCGACCGGCAGCTGTCCGCTCTTGGCGCGGAACAGCAGATCGTTCAGGCAATGGCCGATGCGCGACACCATGATCATCACGCGCGGCTTGATCGCGGCATCGAACAGCTCCCACTGCATCGAGAACTGCTCGCCGACCGGCGCAAACCCGCTCTTGAGCGCGCCGAGCTCCGGACCGCCCGGGGCCGCGGTGAAATGCACGCGCATGAAGAAGCGACCGGTGTACTCGTCACCGTACTGGTCCGAATCGACGATATTGCAGCCGTGCTGGAACAGCAGTCCCGAAACGGCATGCACGATGCCCGGCTGATCGGGGCACGAAATGGTCAGAATAAAGCCTGGATTGCTCATCGTTGGGGTTCTCTGGAGGGGGCGCGCCCGGCGAACCGGCCGCCTTGCGGGGCCCCATACGGCGCGCCGTACGGGGCCCGGTACAGCGCGGCTGCGCTAGTCGGCGAAGCCCGGTACCGGCGGCGCCCAACCGCGCCGGCGCAGCGCACAGAGCGTCACCAGCGTGGCATCGAGCGTCATCGCGCCATCCGCCATGATAGCAAGCGCGGCGTCCGGGCCGACCCGCCGGTGCTCGGCGACCTCACCGTCGCGGTTGTGCGGCACGAAGTCGGCGGGCAGTTCCAGGTCGTACAGATAGACCGTTTCCCACTGCACGCCCTCGTCGATTTCGCGCAGCACCTGCACCGTGCCGTGGGCCTGCGCCTGGGCCGCCAGCCACGGGGGAATGCCGGACTCCTCGTCGCATTCGCGCACCAGCGTGGCCAGCGGATCGCTGCCGTGCGGCATGCCGCCGGCGACCAGGTTGTCCCACATGCCGGGATCGACCGCCTTGCTGTCGCTTCGCCGGGCGATCCACAGCGCGCGCTGGCCGGCCACGATGCCGTTCATGTGCGAGGCGAACGTCAGCAGACCGAAATAGCGCGCGGCCGCGCGTTCGATCGTCGCCAGGGCCGGATGATCCAGCGCCGGCGTGACGGCGAACGCCTCATCGCGCCAGCCGCGCAGCAGGTTGTGCGCGGCCAGTCGGCGGGCCACCGTGGCCAGCGCCGCGGTACGCGCGTCGAAACCATGGATCCGCGGCAACAGCACGACCGTGTCGTCGGCTTCCGTGCCCAGCACGGCGAAGCCGATGCCCTCGGTCCCTTCCAGCTCGCGCAGCGTCTGCGCATGCCGGCGCGGCAGCCAGCCGACCTGCAGGCCGTCGACGGTCAATCGCAGATGCTGGGCGGGATCGAAGCGCGAGCGCGCGCCGAGGCTGGCGGCCACGTTGGCGGCCAGGTTGGCGGCAATGCGTTGTGCAAGGTCGTGGGAAGGGGACATCGACATATTGGCGCCCGCCAGGGGCGTTCTTCTTTCGGCTCCGCCGTACGCAACCGCGGAACCACGGAATCATTGAAATCAGCAGGATGGCAGCCATGACCGACAGCACGACGCCAGCGCGCGGCGAATACATCCTGGCGCTCGACCAGGGCACCAGCAGTTCGCGTGCGATCCTGTTCGATCATGCCGGCAATGTGGTGCGGATCGCCCAGCGCGAATTTCGGCAATATTACCCGCAGCCCGGCCATGTCGAGCACGACCCCTACGAGATCTGGCAATCGCAGCTGGCCGTCGCGCACGAGGTGCTGAACGGCGCCGGCGTGTCCGCGCGCCAGATCCGCGCGATCGGCATCACCAACCAGCGCGAGACCGCGGTGCTGTGGGATCGCCGCACCGGCGAGCCGGTCGGCCGCGCGCTCGTCTGGCAGGACCGCCGTACCGCACCGATGTGCGAGGCGCTGCAGCGCGACGGCCATGGGGAGCGCTTCCGCGCCAAGACCGGTCTGGTCATCGACGCCTATTTTTCCGGCACCAAGCTGCGCTGGATGCTCGACCACTACGACGGTGCGCGCGAACGCGCGGCGCGCGGCGAGCTCGCCTTCGGCACGGTCGACAGCTGGCTGATCTGGCAGCTGACCGATGGCGCGCGCCATGTGACCGACGTCTCCAACGCGTCGCGCACGATGCTGTTCAACATCCACGAGTTTCGCTGGGACGACGAGCTGCTGGCGCTGCTCGACATTCCACGCAGCCTGCTGCCCGAAGTGGTGCCGTCCAGCGGCGAGGTCGCGCGAACCGCGGCACGCGTGTTCGGCGCCGAGCTGCCCATCGCCGGCATCGCGGGCGACCAGCAGGCGGCGACGTTCGGCCAGGCCTGCCTGTCGCCCGGCATGGCGAAGAACACCTACGGTACCGGCTGCTTCCTGCTGATGAACACCGGATCGGCGCCGGTGGTCTCGCAGAACCGGCTGCTGACGACGATCGGCTGGCAGCTCGGTTCGCATGCCGGCGATAGCGGCAAAGCCACCACCCAGTATTGCCTCGAAGGCGGCGTCTTCATGGGCGGCGCGACGATCCAGTGGCTGCGCGACGGCTTGCAGATCATCCAGAGCGCGCCCGAGGTCGAGCCGCTGGCGCGGCAATGCGACGACACCGGCGGCGTGGTGCTGGTCCCCGCCTTCGCCGGACTCGGCGCGCCGCACTGGGACGCGTTTGCGCGCGGCACGCTGATCGGCATCACGCGCGGCACCGGCCGTCCACAGATCGCGCGCGCCGCGCTCGAGGCGATCGCGCTGCAGAGCGTCGACGTGCTGGACGCGATGCAGAAGGACGCCGGCATCGCGCTGGCCGAGCTGCGCGTCGACGGCGGCGCCTCGCGCAGCGACCTGCTGATGCAGATGCAGGCCGATCTGCTGGGCACCGCGGTCGTGCGCCCGCGCGTCACCGAAACCACCGCGCTGGGCGCCGCCTATCTGGCGGGCCTGGCCAGCGGCTTCTGGCGCGACCAGCAGGAACTGGCCAGCCAATGGCAGATCGAACAGCGTTTCGAGCCGCGGCTGTCGGCCGATGCGCGCGCCAGCCAGCTCGCGCGCTGGCATCGCGCGGTGGAGCGCGCGCGGGATTGGGCGCGCGACGATGCGGCGCCGGCCAATGTGGCATCGGCCAATGCCCCGTCGGCCAGTTGAGCCCGCGCCCTCGAACCGTCTTACCCACCGATCCGATTCGCACCGCTTTCCTTGCCATGCAGACACCCAACCCTACCCTGCCCCCGGATCGCGCGGCGCTGCTCGCCACGCTGGAGCGCGAGCGCCGCTGGGACGTGATCGTGATCGGGGGCGGCGCGACCGGACTCGGCACCGCGGTCGATGCCGCCTCGCGCGGCTACCGCACGCTGCTGCTGGAGGCCGCCGACTTCGCCAAGGGCACCTCGAGCAAGGCCACCAAGCTGGTGCACGGCGGCGTGCGTTACCTGGCCCAGGGCAATATCGGGCTGGTGCGCGAGGCGCTGCAGGAGCGCGGCATGCTGGCGCGCAACGCGCCGCACCTGGTGTGGCCGCTGGGCTTCGTGGTGCCCGCCTATCAGCTGTTCGACCAGCCCTTCTACGGCATCGGCCTGAAGGTCTACGACATGCTGGCCGGCAGCCGCAATCTGATGGACAGCCGCTGGCTCAACCACCAGCAGGCAATGGACGCGGCGCCGACGCTGGCCGAGCATGTCGGCGGCCGGCCGCTGCGTGGCGCGAACCTGTATTTCGACGGCCAGTTCGACGACGCGCGCCTCGCAATCGCGCTGATGCGCACGCTGTTCGATCTGGGCGGTGTCGCGCTGAACTATGCCCGCGTGACCGGTCTCGTGATGCAGGCGGGCGTGGTCGGCGGCGTCACGGTGCGCGACGAGCTCGGCGATGCCGAACTGACGCTGCATGCCGAATGCGTGATCAATGCCACCGGCGTCTGGGTCGACGCGGTAAGGCGCATGGAGGACGAGCGCGCGCAGATGATGGTCGCGCCCAGCCAGGGCGTACACCTGACGCTGCCGCGCAGCTTCCTGCCCGGCGATCGCGCGATCCTGGTGCCCAAGACCGACGACGGCCGCGTGCTCTTCCTGGTGCCCTGGAACGGCCACACGATCGTCGGCACCACCGACACGCCGCGCCGTGACCTGCCGCTGGAGCCACGCGCCGAGGACGACGACGTCGACTTCATCCTGGAGACCGCGGCGCGCTATCTGTCGCGCGATCCCACCCGCGACGATGTCACCAGCGTCTGGGCCGGCTTGCGCCCGCTAGTCAAGGCGACCGGCGAAAACTCGACCGCCTCGCTGTCGCGCGAGCACACGATCGTGGTCTCGAAGGCGGGCCTGATCACCGTGACCGGCGGCAAATGGACCACCTACCGCAAGATGGCCGAGGATGTCATCGACACCGCGATTCGGCGCCAGATGCTGCGCGCCGCGCCCTGCGTGACCGCCGACCTGCCGCTGCATGGCGCGGGCGCATGGGCCGGCCACCAGGCCAACCTGAACGCGCCGGACCGCTACTATGGCGGCGATCTGGGCCTGCTGCGCAGCCTGCCCGGCGCGGACAACGTGATCGCGCCCGAATCCGGCCTGACCGAGGCCCATGTCCGTTTCGCCGCCCGCTATGAACTGGCGCGCAAGGTCGAGGACGTGGTCGCGCGCCGCAACCGCCTGCTGTTCCTCGACGCGCGCGCGGCCGACGCGGTGGCTCCGCGCGTGGCCGCGATCCTCGCGGAAGAACTGGGCCACGACGCCGCCTGGCAACAAGCCGAGGTGGACAGCCTGCGCGGCCTCGCGGCAAGCTATCGTCTCGATGCCGGCGCGGGACGTTGAGCGTCACGCGCGGGCGCGCCTCCTGATCGATTGCACCTGGACCGTCTCCCCGCAGGAACCCACCGACATGGTCAAGCCCCTCCCCTTTCGCCGCGCCGCGCTGATGGCCTGCGCCCCGCTGCTCGCGGCCGCCTCGTTCACCGCGCCGGCACAGGCCCGCCCCGGCATCGACGGCGTGCGCTTCGACCCACCGATCACCGTGCATTACCGCTGCGACGACGACAAACGGCTGACCGCACGCTATTTCAACAGTGCCGACAACCAGATCGCGATCCTGCGGCTCGACGGCAAGCCGCTGCTGTTCGTCACCGTCCTCAGCGCGTCCGGGGCACGCTACGCGCATGGCCAGCACGTCTGGTGGACCAAGGGCGACGAGGCCATGCTGCAGGACGTCACGCAGGGCGAAAACGCGCCCCCGGTCTACGCGAACTGCCGCGCGCAACGATAGGCGCGCCGCGCCCGTCCGCGAGGGATTGGTGAATGGTGGGCGGGACCATGGTGTCCGAGCGATAATGCGGGTCATCGAATCAGGGAGAACACCATGGACGAGATAGACGATCTGTCCGATCTGCCGATGCCCCGCTTCATCTGGGGCTTCGCCATCGCCACCGGCAAGGGGGGCGAAGTGATGCACGACGAATTCGAGTATCTGACCCATACCCGCAGCCCGCGCTTCACCTGCCGCGTGGTCGAGCTGGAGGACATGCCGACCGAGAGCGACGACTCCGACATCGACGGCCGCATCGTCCACTACGACGATCCCGCGCGCCTGTTCTACATCACCGATGCAGGCATGGCGCTGGTCAATTTCGAGCTGTTCGACAAGCTGCCGGACCGCCAGAAGCTGAAGAAGGTCTGCGACGAGGCCATCCGCAACTGGATGATCCGGCGCGACTTCCTCGACAGCGAGGATGACGAGGATTGAGCGGGCACGGTGCGCATTGATGCAGCGCACCGATATGCAGCGCCCATGCGGGCAGCCCGTCGGACAGCCGGTCGGCCCAGTCCTACAAGCCTAGCGGAGGGGTCCCGACAGTAGGCCCCGGCCGCGCTCCCTATAGTGAAGCCATGGAGTTCACGACAAGGAGCGAAACCATGCCTTATATCCTCGCCTGGTTGCTGGGTGTACCCGCCTTCGTGCTGGTCCTGATCTGGCTGTTCGCGCACTGATCCCTGGGCATGGCCGGCGGCTTCCGCGACGGTCCGCGCGACCCCCTCGCCGTCGGCCACGCCCCAATGTGGCAACGATCCAACGTCCGCCCCCAAGGCGGACGTTTTTGTTGCGCCCGCGGTCTGCGCGAGCGGACGGCGTGCGACATTGGTGTAGACTCCGCCCGACAAGGCGCATCGTATTGCACAGAGCGCCGCCCCCGCCGCAGCTATCGAGGGGAACCTGGCCAGACGGACGCACAGCGGGCGTTCACCGTTTATTTGGCATTGATGACGAGGATCGATTCGACTGTCGCCACGCCGCGCCGGCGTGGCGCCATGCTGACCACGGCATGGCTTCTGGCCGCGATGGCACTGCCGCCGGCCCACTCCCAACCCGCCTCCCCCAATTCTGCAGTCGAAGGTCCGAGCAGCAATGGCGGCGCCACGCCCGGCGTCGGCGCGCCGGCCACTGCCGCGTCCGCGCCGGCCGGCACGGCGGCCCGCCGCCAGGTACTGACGGTCGCCGAAATGGGCGCCTATGGCCCGATCGCGCTGCGCGGACTGGATCCCGAACGCGTGCTCAATGTCGGCATCCGTGCGGACGAGGTCGTCACCAGCGCCACGCTGCGGCTGCACTACACCTACTCGCCCTCGCTGATCTATCCGCTGTCGCATCTGAAAATCAAGCTGAACGACGAGGTCGTCGCCACGTTGCCGCTCGAGGCGAATCGCGCGGGCCAGCAGGTCACACGCGACATTCCGCTCGAGCCGCGGCTGTTTACCGACTTCAATCGGCTGGCGATCGAATTCATCGGCCACTACACGGTGGACCACTGCGAGGACGCCGCGCATTCGGCGCTGTGGACGGATATCAGCGCCAACAGCGCGCTGACGCTGACCACCGCCGCGCTGCGCCTGCCGGACAATCTGGCGCTGCTGCCGCTGCCTTTCTTCGATCGCCGCGACAATCGCCGCGTCACCGTGCCGTTCGTGCTCGCGGAGAACGCCGACATGGCGACGCTGCGCGCGGCCGGCGTGGTGGCGTCGTGGCTGGGCGCGCTGGCCGACTATCGCGGCGCGCGCTTCCCGGTGGCGCGCAGTGCGCCGGCCGGCCAGCACGCGATCATGCTGACGTTGCCCGGCCCCGCCGCCGCCGCGCTGGGACTGCGCGAGATCGCCGGCCCGACGGTCACGGTGATGCCCAATCCGAACAGTCCCGACCACAAGCTGCTGGTGGTCGCCGGCCGCAATGCCGAGGAGCTGACGACCGCGGCCAACGCGCTGGTGCTCGGCAAGGCCGCGATGTCGGGCCGCCAGGCGTCGATCCAGAGCGTCGACCTGGGGCCGCCGCGCGCCCCCTATGACGCGCCGAACTGGGCGCCGGTCGATCGTCCGGTGCTGTTCCGCGAGCTCGTCACCGATCCGCAGCAGCTGCAGGTGTCGGGCAACGACCCGCAGGCGATCCGCGTCAACCTGCGCGTGCCGGCCGACCTGTACGGCTGGAACCAGCGCAGCGTGCCGCTGAACCTCAAATACCGCTATACCGCGCCGTCGACCTACAACGACTCGGTGCTGAACGTCGATATCAACGAGCAGCTGGTGCGCTCGTATCGCTTGCGGCCGCTGTCGGGCAGCGACGACGAGAATCTGGTCAGCGTGCCGCTGCTGTCGGGCAGCGACGCGGTGGTCTCCAACGCGATCCGCGTGCCGGCCTTCCGCGTCGGCAGCGACAACCAGATGCAGTTCCGCTTCCATCTGGACTCGCAGAAGACCGGCCTGTGCGCGTCGACACCGGCCAAGGTCGCACGCGCGGCGATCGATCCGGACTCGACCATCGACTTCAGCGGCTTCGCGCACTATGCCGCGATGCCGAACCTGGCCTTCTTCGCCAACAGCGGTTATCCGTTCACGCGGCTGGCCGATCTGGCCGACACCGCGGTGGTGCTGCCAGACGCGCCGCGCGCGATCGACCAGGAAGCCCTGCTGACGCTGCTCGGCCATATGGGCCGCTGGACCGGGCTGCCGGCGCTGCGCGTCACGGTGGTGCCTGCCAGGGACGTCGAATCGGTCGGCCAGCGCAATCTGCTGATCGTCGGCAACGGCAGCGCCGGCGAACTGCTGGCGCGCTGGGGCAAGTCGCTGCCGCTGATGATCGCGCGCGGCAAGACCGAGATGGCGCTGCGCGACCAGCGCGCCAGCGCATGGTCGAACTGGCTCAGCGACAGCGAACCGGAGGCGATGACGCCGGCAGGGCGCGCAATCCTGTCGGCCGGCGGTCCGCTGGCCGCGCTGGTCGGCTTCGAATCGCCTTTTCGCGAACGGCACAGCGTGGTCGCGGTGACCGCGACCGAGGCCGACCGGCTCGGCGATGTGCTCGATGCCCTCGACGATCCGGCCAAGGTCGCGCAGATCCGCGGCGACCTGACCGTGGTGCGTGCGAAGGAAGTCGAAGGCCTGCGGCTCGGCGAGCGCTATTTCGTCGGCGATTTCCCCTGGTATGCGCGGGTCTGGGTGCGGGTGTCCTCGCACCCGGTCTTCCTCGGCATCGCCGGCATTCTGGCCGGCCTCGCGGTGGCGCTGAGCGCGTTCTGGGCGCTGTCCCGGCTGGCCGCGCGGCGCAACGGGGGCTGAGATGGCGAGGTTCGCGATGGCGGGGTTCGCGATGGCTGCGTGCCTGCGCGGCAACCTCCGCCGGCTCGCGGCGGCTTCGCGCGCGCTGCTCGGCGCGGCGCTGCTGACGGCGTCGCTCGGCTGTGCCGCGGCCTCCTGCCCCTGGCCCGCCTGGGACAGCTTCAAGCGCGACACGGTCAGCGCCGACGGCCGCGTGATCGACGCCAGCACGCCGCAGCAGACCACGGTGTCCGAGGGACAGGCCTATGCGCTGTTCTTCGCGCTGGTCGCCAACGACCGGCCAACGTTCGAGCGGCTGCTGGCCTGGACCGAGAACAACCTGGCCGAAGGCGACCTCGCTTCGCGCCTGCCTGCGTGGATCTGGGGCAAGCGCGAGGCGGCCGGCGGCAAGCCGGAAAGCTGGGGTGTGCTCGACAGCAACCCCGCCTCCGACGCCGATTTGTGGATCGCCTACGCGCTGCTCGAGGCCGGCCGGCTCTGGCAGGAGCGCCGCTACACCGCGCTCGGCACCGTGATCGCGCGCCAGGTGCTGCAGCGTGAAAGCGCGCTGCTGCCGGGGCTGGGCCGCACGCTGCTGCCCGGCCCGGTGGGCTTTCATCCTTCGCCGACGCTGTGGCGGCTCAATCCGAGCTATGTGCCGCCGCAGCTGATGCGCCGCTTCGCCACGCTGTGGCCGCAACAGCCGGAATGGGCGCAGCTGCTGTCCAGTTCGGCGCGTCTGCTGCTCGATACCGCGCCGCGCGGCTTTTCGCCGGACTGGGTCGAATATCACGGCGGCGCCAAACCGGGCTTCCGTCCGGACCAGCAGACGCAGGCGGAAGGCGCCTACAACGCGATCCGCGTCTATCTGTGGGCCGGCATGCTGTCGCCGCAGGACCCCTTGCGCGCGCCGCTGCTGAAGACCTATCGGCCGATGGCGGACTACACCATCGCACAGGGACACCCGCCCGAACGCGTCGATACGCGCTCCGGCTCCGTCGGGCCGAACTCCGGCAATGCTGGCTTTTCCGCCGCGGTCGCGCCGTATCTGGCCGCGCTCGGCGAAGCTGGCGCCGCGCAGCGGCAGGTGGAGCGGATGCGCAAGCTGGCCGCCGAACAGCCGCTGGGCTACTACAGCCAGGTGCTGGCGCTGTTCGCGCTCGGCCATCTCGATGGCCTGTACCGTTTCGAAGCCGATGGCGCGCTGACGCCGGCCTGGACCGCGACATGCCCCGCTCGCCGCTGATTCCCGCCGCCGCGGTGCTGCTCGTTCCCGCGCTGCCGGCCACCGCCCAGACCGCCGCTGCGCCCGCCGTCGCCCCCTCCATCAACGCGGAGCTGGCGCGCCTGCTGTCGTCGGCGCGCATGTGGGAGGCCAAGAACCGCGCCGATCTGGCGCGCGGCGCGCTCGACAAGATCCTGACGATCGAGCCGCAGCAGCCCGATGCGCTGCTGTTGCTGGCGCAGATCGAGCTGCGTTCGAACCGCCCTGCCGAAGCACAACGGATCCTGCAGCGCCTGCGCCAGCACCATCCGAAGCACCCGGCCACGCGCGAGCTCGAGGACAGCTATCGCATCGCCACGCAGGACAAGCGCGAAATGGCAACGGTGCGCATGCTCGCGCGCGGCGGCAACGAGAAGGAAGCGCTCGAACGCCTGCAGAAGCTGTTTCCCGACGGGCCGCCGCAGGGCGAGCTGGGAATCGACTACTACCGCATCCTGGCCGGCACCGACGCGGGCCGTCCGCACGCGATCGCGGAACTGCGCCGGCAGTTGGCGCAGCGGCCAGACGACGCCCGCCTCGCGCTGGTGCTGGGCGACCTGCTGACCGACCGCCCCGCCACGCGCGCCGAAGGCCTCGGCCTGCTGTACCGGCTGAGCCAGCGCACCGACGCCGACCGCAAGACCGCGCTCGATATCTGGCGCCGCACGCTGTATCGCGTCAGCGACGATCCGGCTTACGCGGTCTGGTTCGAGCGTTATCTGCAGGAAGTGCCCGACGACGACATCGCGCGGCAGACGCTGGCCGAGCTCGACCGCAAGCGCGAAGCGCATCGGCGCATGCTGGCCGATCCCGCCTACCAGGCACGCCAGCGGGGCCTGCGGCAGCTCGAGCGCGGCAATCTTGCCGAAGCGCAGGCGGCTTTCGAGCAGGCGATGCGCACGCGCGGCAACGATGCCGAGGTGGTCGGCGGCCTCGGGCTGGTGCGGCTGCGCGAGGGCCGGCACGACGAGGCGCGCGCGCTGTTTTCGCGCGCGCTGCAGCTCGATCCCGAGCAGGGCAACAAATGGCGCAGCCTGCTGGACACCGCGACCTTCTGGGGCACCATCGCCCGTGCGCGGCTGGCCGGCACGCAGGGCAAGCCCGGCGAAGCCGAAACGCTGGCCCGACAGGCGCTGGCTCGCCAACCGGACAACGCCGATGCGCTGGTGATCCTGGCCGACGCGCTGGTCGCGCAGCAGCGTGAGGCCGAGGCCGAGACGCTGCTGCGCCAGCAGCTCGCCGGCCGCACGCCCGACCCCGGCGCGCTGCGCCGGCTGGTGACGCTGCTGCAGAACAACGGCCGCGGGGCCGAGATCGATCCACTGCTGTCCGCCACCGAGGCGCGCCTGCAGACATCGCCGGCCAATGCGCAGACGCTGCGCCAACTGCGCGCCGAGCTGCTGACGCGGCAGGCAGACCAGCTGCTGGCCGAGCGCCGCGCGAGCCCGGCCATCGCCCGACTCGAGGAAGCGCTGCGGCTGACCCCCGACGCACCGTGGACACGCTACATGCTGGCACGGGCCTATCGCGATCTCGGGCTGCCGGCGCTGGGCCGCGAGACCATGGACGAAGGCCTGCGCCTCGCGCCGAACGCCGACATGCGCTATGCGAGCGCGTTGTACCTGCATTCCGTCGACGACCCGGATGCCGCGGCCGCGCTGCTGGCGCAGATTCCGGAAGCGGAGCGCACCGAAGGCATGCGCGAGCTCGGCGGCAATCTGCGCGCGCAGCAGCTGCTGCGGCAGGGCCGCCTGGCGCTGGCCGCCGGCCGGCACGACGAGGCCCGCGCGCTGCTGCGGCAGGCCGCGGACGCGACGCAGGCGGATCCGCAGATGCTGGCCACCGTCGGCCGCGAAGCGATCGCGCTCGGCGAGTCCGACTATGGGCTCGGGCTGGTGCAGCAGTGGCTGGCCGCCCATCCCGACGATCCGGCGATCGGCGTGCGGCTGCGCTACGGCGAACTGCTCGCCGCCGCCGGGCGCGACGAGGCGCTGCGTGCCTGGCTCGACGACCTGCGGGATCGCGACATGCAAAGCCGCGGCCAACGCGGCGCCTTCGAGCCCGCGCAGCGCGCCGCACTCGACGACCAGTCGCTGCGGCTCGCGCTGCGCGATACCGACCGCCGTCTCGATGACGACGATCCTGCCGGGGCGCTGCGCGTATTGGCGGCGGTACCGGCCGAGCAACAGCAGGACCCGCGCTGGTCGCTGGCGCTGGCCGACGTGCGCGAGCGCCAGGGCGATCTCGACGGCGCCGCGGCGGCCGCCCGCACGGTGCTGGCACGGAACCCCGACGATGCCGACGCGCGGCTGACGCTGGCGCGGCTGGCCGAGCGCGCGGGACGCAACGACGAGGCGCTGCGCATCGTGCGCGACGTGCTGGCCGGCGCGGCGGACGACGATATCGATACGCGGCTGTCGGCGGCACGGCGGCTGACGGCGCTGCGCCGCGACGATGAAGCGGCCGCGGTGGTCGACCCCCTGCGCCAGCGCTATCCCGAGCGCGCGGATATCGTCGTGCAGCAGGGACGGATCGCGCAGTCCGGGGGCCGCTTCGACGACGCGGCCTCGCTGTACCGGCAAGCCCGCACGCTCGAGCAGGCCGAAGCCGCGGCCCCCGCGGCCGGCGGCACCGCCGCGCAGCGCGCGCTGCAGGACCTCGATGCGCGCCGCGACGGCCAGGTCGCCACCGCCACGTTGTTCTCGCGCAAGTCCGGCGACAGCGGCATCTCGGAACTGAGTGCGACCGAAATCCCGCTGTACGTGCGGATGCCGCATGGCTACACCGGCCACGTGTTCTTCCACGCCGACACCGTGCTGCTCGATGCCGGCACGCTGCGCATGGACGCCAGCGGCGCCGAAGAGTTCGGCCAGATCGCCGCGCGCGGCAGCGCCGGCATCGCGCCGCGCGGGCAAAGCGACAAGGGCGTGGCACTGGCCGCCGGCTATGCGTACAACGGCGCCTACGACAGTTGGCGCGCCGACCTCGGCACGACGCCGCTCGGCTTCCTGCAGCAGTCCGTGGTCGGCGGCTTGCGCTATCGCGCCGAACTGAACCGCGCCGCGGCCACCATCGACGTATCGCGCCGCGCGGTGACCAGCAGCCTGATTTCCTACGCGGGCGCGATCGATCCGGCCAGCGGCGAACGCTGGGGCGGCGTGGTGCGCAACGGCATCACGCTCGGCTATTCGCACGATGTCGGCCGCGGCAGCCTGTTCGCCACCGTCGGCGCCGGCGTGCTGACCGGGCATAACGTCCGCACCAATCGCGAGTTGACGGTACGCGCCGGCTTCGACTGGCCGCTGCTGCAGGCGCGCAACCAGCGCGTGACCAGCGGCCTGGTGGTCAATTACTGGCGCTATCAGGAAAACCTGCGCTACTACACCTTCGGCCATGGCGGCTATTACAGCCCGCAGCGCTATCTGTCGCTGTCGGTGCCGCTCGAATGGACCGGGCGGCGCGGCGCCTGGTCGTGGCGGCTGGGCGGCTCGGCCGGCTGGTCGGATACCTACGAAAAGGACATGCCGTTCTATCCGACCCGGCCGGACCTGCAGGCCCTGGCTGGCAATCGGTCGTTCCGCGGCGGCAGCGGCGGCGGCTTCAGCTATACCGCGCTGGCCGCGGTCGAATATCGCTTCGCGCCGAAGTGGGTCGCCGGCATGGCGCTGCAGATCGACCGTTCGCGCGACTACGCGCCCAATCGCGCGATCGCCTATCTGCGCTATCACTTCGAACCGCAACGCGGACCGGTGCCCTTCCCGCCCGAGCCGGTGCGGCCGTATTCCTCGTACTAGATCGGATCGACGCATCATGAACCCATCGACGAGGCCCGCCACCACTTCGCTGACCCCGCACTCCGCTGCATCGACCGCGCCCGCGCCGCCGCGCTCGGCGCTGTTCGCGCGGCTGCAGGCACGTCCCGCGCTGGCGATCGACGGCCTGCCGGCCGAACTGGCCACGCTGGCGCCTGGCCATGCGCATATCGTCTATGCCGCGCCGTCGCCGGCGCGCGATGCGCTGTTCTGGCAGACCGCCGCCACCGCGCTGCGCGGTCCGGCCACGGTGCTGTCCGCCCGTCCGGCCGACGGCATCGCGCAGGCGCTGCGCGAGCACGGGCTCGATATCGACGTCGGCGGCGCGCTGCATCATCGCGCCAATCTGTGCGGGCTGCGCGTGGACGAGCGCGGCGCCGACATCGACACGCTGATCGATGCGCTGCAGGCCCTGGCCGACCAATGCGCGGCCCGCCACAGCGTGGTGATGGTCGAGGGCGCCGAAGCGTGCTTTTCGTGGGACGACGGCGCGCGCCTGTCGCGCGAAGGCGCGCGGCTGGCGGCGTGGTGCGTGCGCGAACGGCTGTCGCTGCTGCTGGTGCTCGCCCCGCCGACCGACGATATCGACGAGACCCGGCGGCCCGCCGATCTGGGCAGCCTGCACGCGCGCTTTGCCGGCGCCGCGCATCTGGCGCAGGTGCAGGGCCAGTTCACCTGGGAGGTCGCGTTCTGGCGCGATCGCGAGGCGGTGCTCGCCAGCCGCTCGCTGCCGCTGCGCTTCGCCGCCGACGAGCACCGGCTGATGGTCAGCGGCGCCGGCGCGGAAGGCGAAGGCGGCGATGCCGCGGCGGCCGGCCTGCTGGCGCCGGACGAACACCGCGTGATCGTCTGCCGCGATGCGGTCGCGCACGAGCGCTGGGTGCCCGAGTCCTGGCAGCTGGTCGACAGCAACGAGGCCGCGGTGGCGAGCGCCAGCGGCGCGGTGGCGGCGACCGTGCTGCTGCACTACCACGGCAACCGCGCCTTCGAGACGCTGGCCGAACAGGTGCACCGGCTGCGGCGCACGCGCGGCAGCGCGCTGAAGATCGTGGTGCGCGAGGACCAGGAGGCGATGCGGCAGCACTACGAGTTGCTGCTGCTCAATCTGGGCGCCAATCTGGTGGTCGCGCGGCGCACACCGTTCGCGCGTGTCCAGGCGATGCTCGAAGGCGTGCAGGGCCAGGTGTTCTCGCGCCCGCTGCCGGCGGACTACCGCACCGCGCTATCGGCGGTGCTGACCGGCTCGGCGATCGGCTATGTGCCGCCGGCCGAGTTCATCGACACGGTGCGCGGCGCGGTCGAACAGGGCCGCACGATCCGGCTGCCGCATGTGCTGTTGCGCCTCACGCTGCTGCCGGAGGTCGCGCATATCGACGCGCTGCGCGCCTGCCGGATGAACCGCACCGGCGATATCTGCAGCGCGGACGGCGACAGCGTCTATGTGTTCTTCTTCGCCTGCCGGCTCGACGACGCCGACGCGGTCTGCCGGCGCGTGTTCCAGCGGCCGCTGGAGGCGCTGTTCTCGGGCGAGCTGCGCTGCGGCGACGCGCCGACCATCGAAGCCGCGCTGAACGCGTTCGCGCAGCAGGCGCAGGAGCAAGCGCTGCCCGATTACAGCGGCTGGCTGCAGGCGCGCGAGCAAGCGAACGGACAGGCGAACGGACAGGCGAACGGACAGGCGAACGATCAGGCGGCGGAAGCCGAGGCGGAACGCTCGCCGACGTCCTCGATGCCAGTAGACGAAGCCGCGCCCGCGCCGGCCGCTGTTCCGTCCTCCGGACGCGCCAGGCCCGCACTGCCGCTGCTGTCTCCGTTGGACGTACTGCGGCCGCCCGCATCGGCTCACGGCGCCTCGCACCCCAAACCCCGCACCGCGCCGACGCCGGCCGCGGTGCCGCTCAAAGCCAGGGAATAGCCTCGCCATGCGCGTCTTCATCGGATATTTCATCTGGGGCCTGATCCTGGCCGCGCCCGTCGCCTGGCTGATCTGGAAGCTGGACCTGATGCGCGCGATGCCGCGCTGGTTCCAACCCAGGCAGCGCCGCGCGGTGCGGCTGCCGCCCCAACTCGAAGGCATCGTGATCCGCGGCAAGCGGTGGCAGGCGCCGAAGGACGGCAGGCGATGAAGACGATCGCCATCGTCGCGCCGGTCGGCGGCGCCGGCCGCAGCACGATGACCGCCGCGCTCGCCTCGCTGCTGGCCGGGCGCGGACATGCCGTGCTGGCGCTCGAGTGCGATCCGCGCAATCTGCTGGGCCTGCATTTCGGCCTGCGAGAGCCCGTCGAACGCGGGCTGGTCGACGCGGCCTTGCGGCCCTCGGCGAGCGACTGGGCCACAGCGGCGCTGCGCAGCGACGACGACGTGCTGCTGCTGCCGTGGGGTCAGGCCGATGGTGTGCATGGCGGCGCCGATCGCAATGACGGTGGCGCCAATGCCGACGCCGACGCCGACGCCGAGGGCGCCGCCACGCGATGCCTGCTCGAGCGGCCGCACTGGCTGCGCACGCTGCTGGCGCAGGTCGACCTGCCAGACGACGGCATCGTGCTGATCGACACGCCGGCCTGGCCAGCCCCGCATGCCGCGCAGGCGCTTGCCGCCGCCGATCTGGCGCTGGTGCTGGCGCCGCCCGAGCCGGAAGTCTGCGCCACGCTGCCGCGACTGCAGCACGCGCTGGAACGGATCGGCCTGCCCTACCGCGTCGTCGCAACACGGGTCCAGCCGGCGCGCCAGCTGCATGAGGACGTGCTGGCGCTGCTGCGCACCCGGCTGCGCGAGCGGCTGCTGCCCTATCAGGTCCATCTGGATCACGGCCTGCCCGAAGCGCTGGCGCGCGGCGAGAACTTCTGCCGCGCGATGCCGCATTCGCAGGCCGCGCACGATCTGCAGGGCATCGCGGCCTGGCTGTCGCAATGGATCGCGGCCGCGACCGGCGCCGCGCAACACGCTGGGGCGCGCGGATGATTCTCGGCGTGCTGCTCGACCTGAGCTTGCGGCTGCGTGCCGCGCTGGCCCAAGGACTGGATCTTGGCGAGCAGCCCGCGCGCGGCGACTGGCTGGTGCGCCTGTTCTTCCGCCCGGCGCGCCCCGGCAAGCGCGATTGGCCGGCCGAGTTCGCGGCCTGGCTGTCGCAGCGCGGTGCCGAGCGTCTTGGCATCGATCCGCGGCACAGCCTGCCGCGCCGCGTATGGCGGCTGTTCGTGCGGCCGCCTCGCGCGCGCCGGCGCCTGGCCGCGCCGACGCGCCGGCGCAGCGTACCGGACCAGGCGCCGCCGCAATCGGCGCTGCGCCGCTGGCTCGACCATCGGCTCGAGCCAGCCTATCGCTACGTCGCGCGCAAGCGGCGCCGGCTCGCGGCGCGGCTGCCGCGGGTCGACTGGATGCGCGCCGGCAGCGGCCTGGCCCGCGTGGCCGCACTGGTGCACCGCGTGCGCGGCCTCGCGCCCACGCTGCTGGTGCTGGCCGCGCTGACCGGGCTGGTGTTGTGCACCACGCCGCTGCCGCTGGGCGGACAGCTGACGGTGTTCGCGCTGGTCTGGATCGCGGTGATGGTGCTGCGCAAGATCCCGGGTCGCTTCCCCACGCTGACGATGATGGCGCTGTCGCTGCTGATGACGCTGCGCTATATCTGGTGGCGCGCCACCGAGACGCTGGACCTGGCCACGCCGATGGAGGTCACCATCGGCTATCTGCTGTTTGCCGCTGAAGCCTATACCTGGCTGGTGCTGATCCTCGGCTATGTGCAGACCGCGTGGCCGCTGTCGCGCCGGCCCAAGCCGATGCCGGCCGACCCCACGCAATGGCCGACGGTCGACGTCTATATCCCGACCTACAACGAGCCACTGTCGGTCGTGCAGCCGACCGTCTACGCCGCGCGCAGCCTCGACTGGCCCAGCGGCAAGCTGAACATCTACCTGCTCGACGACGGCCGCCGCCCGCAGATGCAGGCCTTCGCCGAGCAGGCCGGCGTGCATTACCTGACGCGCAGCGACAATCGCCACGCCAAGGCCGGCAACATCAACCATGCGCTGTCGGTGACGCAGGGCGACTACATCGCGATCTTCGATTGCGACCACATCCCGACCCGCTCCTTCCTGCAGATGACGATGGGCGAGTTCATCGCCGATCCGCGCTGCGCGATGGTGCAGACGCCCCACCACTTCTTCTCGCCCGATCCGTTCGAGCGCAACTTCGATACCTTCCGCCGCGTGCCGAACGAAGGCAGCCTGTTCTACGGGCTGATCCAGGACGGCAACGACCTGTGGAACGCCGCGTTCTTCTGCGGCTCGTGCGCGGTGATCAAGCGCGCGCCGCTGGCCGAGATCGGCGGCATCGCGGTCGAGACCGTGACCGAGGACGCGCACACCGCACTCAAGCTGCACCGCCGCGGCTACAACACTGCCTATCTGCGCACGGTGCAGGCCGCGGGCCTGGCCACCGAAAGCCTTGCCAGCCATATTGGCCAGCGGATCCGCTGGGCGCGCGGCATGGCGCAGATCTTCCGCATCGACAATCCGCTGTTCGGCAAGGGGCTCAAGCTGTTCCAGCGGCTGTGCTATTCGAACGCGATGCTGCATTTCTTCTACGGCATCCCGCGGCTGATCTTCCTGACGATGCCGCTCGCCTATCTGGTGTTCGGCATGCACGTGATCAACACCTCCGCGGCGATGATTGCGGCCTACGTGCTGCCCTACCTCGTGATCGCCAACATCACCAACTCCCGCATCCAGGGCAAGTACCGCCATTCGTTCTGGGCCGAGGTCTACGAATCGGTGCTGGCGTGGTACATCGTGTTGCCGACCACGATGGCCTTCATCAACCCGCGGCTGGGCAAGTTCAACGTGACGGCCAAGGGCGGCCGGATCGAGGACGACTATCTGGACTGGACGATCTCCAAGCCCTATCTGCTGCTGCTCGCGCTGAACGTGGCCGGCCTCGGCATGGGCGTGGGCCGGCTGCTGATGGGCACCACCACCGAACCCGGCACCGTGGTGATGAACATGGTCTGGGCCAGCGTCAACCTGCTGATGCTGGGCGCCGCGATCGGCGTCGCCAAGGAAGCGCGCCAGGTACGCGTGTCGCACCGGATTCCAATGCGCGTGCCGGCCACGCTGCTGCTGCCGGACGGCACCACGCTGGCCTGCAAGACCGAGAACTATTCGCTGGGCGGCCTGGGCCTGCTGCTGCCGATCGACGTGGCGCTCAGCGAAGGCGACCGCGTCGGCGTCTGCCTGTCGCGCGGCGCGCGCGAATATCACTTCGCCGCGACGGTGGCGCGCAACGTCAACCGCCACCTCGGCGTGCGGATGCAGGACCTGAGCCCCGAAGCCGAGACACAGCTGATCCAGTGCACCTTCGGCCGTGCCGACGCCTGGATCGACTGGCTCGACGACCAGCCGCGCGATGCGCCGCTGCGCGGGCTCAAGGAGGTCATCGAGATGGGCTATCAAGGCTTCCTGCGGCTGTACGATGCCGCGCTCGACATGCTCGAGGCCGCGCTGGCGCGGCGGCGAACGCGCCAGTCCTGAGCCGGCCGCCCTCCCGATCAACCACCAGCCCGAACTGCAAATCCTGCGATCCATATGGGACTCTGGAACCTCTACTTCGCCGCCAAGCTGTACCTGTTCGCAATTGGACAGGTACAGCCGCGCTGGCTGCTCAACTTGCTGTTCGCGCTGTGGCTGGTGCTGCCGCTGGAACACCGCGGCCTGCGCGTGCTGCGCCAGGTGCTGGCGGTGGTGGTGGGCGTGGCGCTGCTGTACCACGAATCGAACCTGCCGCCGTTCGCCCGCGTGATGTCGCAGTTCTCGAACCTCAGCGCCTTCACGCCGGCCTATCTGCTCGAGCTGCTGCAGCGCTTCGTCAGTCCGAACCTGGTGCTGGGCGCGATCGTCGTCACGCTGGGCTATCTGGTGATCAACCGCTGGGTGCGCGTCACCACCTTCGTGCTGCTCGCGCTGATCGTGGTGCCGCTGTGGCAAGGCGCCGGCACGGTGTCGACCGGGACGGCGGCAACCGGTACCGGCGCGGCGCGCGGCGCGCAACGCCCGGCCTCGACCATGCGCATCGACAGCCCGGCCGAAGTCGGCGACAACGAGGCGCAGCTGAACGCCTTCCGCGCGCAGGAGGCCACGCGCCAAGTCGCGTTCACGCCGATCAGCGCCTCGCCCGACAGCCAGTTCGACATCATCGTGCTGCATGTCTGCTCGCTGTCCTGGGACGATCTCGATGTCGCCAAGGCACGCAATCACCCGCTGCTGTCGCGCTTCGACTATCTGTTCACCGAGTTCAGCTCGGCGGCGAGCTACAGCGGTCCGGCCGCGATCCGGCTGCTGCGCGCGGCTTGCGGCCAGCAGCCGCACCAGGCGTTGTACTCGCCGGCGCAGGCGCAATGCCATCTGTTCGAGGCGCTGGCGCAGGCCGGCTTCGATACGCGCGTGCTGATGAACCACGATGGCCGCTTCGACAATTTCCGCGGCTTCGTCGACAAGGAAATCGGCATTCCGAACGTCACGCATGTGCCGGTCGACGGCGTGCCGCCGGCGATGCGCGCCTTCGACAATTCGCCGATCCTCGGCGACTACGCGGTGCTGGAGAAGTGGTACAAGGCGCGGCTCGCGCAGAACGGCGGACCGCAGGCGCTGTACTACAACACCGTCACGCTGCACGACGGCAACCGCCTGCCGGATTCGAAGCTGACCAGCATCCAGTCGTATCCGCTGCGGCTGACGCGGCTGCTGGACGATATCGACAAGCTGATCGCGATGATCGCGCAGTCTGGCCGCAAGGCGGTGGTGGTGTTCGTGCCCGAGCACGGCGCCGCGCTGCGTGGCGATGCCAACCAGATCGCCGGCATGCGCGAGATTCCCACGCCGCGGATCGTCCATGTGCCGGTGGGGGTCAAGCTGATCGGGTTGCAGGGTGCCGATGCAGGCGGCAATGCGGGTGCTAATGCCGGTGCTAATGCGGGCAGCAGCGACAAGGCGCCCGACGGCCCGGTGACGATCCACGCGCCGAGCAGCTATCTGGCGCTGTCGCAGCTGTTGTCGAACCTGGTCGCCGACAGCCCGTTCCGGCAAGGCGCCCCCGCGCCGTCGCAGTACGCGGCGGACCTGCCGCAGACGCGCATGGTCGGCGAAAACGAGGCGACCGTGATGATGAAGCGCGGAACCGGCTACGTGGTACGCACGCCCGACGGCGTATGGGTGGACGGCAAATGAGCGAGTGGGGCGAGGTGAGCAAGACCGGCGAGCGCCAGCGCAAGCGCGCCCGACTGCGGCGCGACATGCGACCGCGGCAGGCGCCGCGGCCCAATAACGATATCGAGGCGTTGGCGATGAAGGTGCCGGGCTTCGCCGCGCAACGCTATGTCGACGAGCAGGAAGCCCAGGCGGCCCGCGCCGCCGCGGCGCGCTGGCCGCGGCTGGCGGGATGGCTGGGCTATGGCGAGGACGGCGAGCCGGATGGCCTCGCCGTCGCCAGCGGGACAGCGCCGCAGCTCAGCCCGACGCCGCGTTGAGCGCCTGCGGCTCGGTGCTCGGCTCGTTCATGGCGGTGGCCGAAGCCGGGGCCGAAGCCGAGACGGATGCCGATGACAACCGTACCGGCGCATCGGCTCCCGCTACCGCGGCCAGCAGCAGATTCGCCGCCGGCTCCAGGCGCTCTTGCTGATTGAACAGCCGCACGGACACCAGGCTGTTCTGCAGGGCGGCAAACAACACCTGCGCCAAGGCAGCGGAGTCCATCGTCGGCTGCGCCACGCTGCCGTTCTGCTCGCGTGCCCGCTCCAACAGCGCGGTCAGCCAGCTTTCGTGGATCCGATGGAATTCCTGCAGCGCCTGGTGCACCGCCGACGGCAGGCACAAGGCCTCGGTCGACAGCATACCGGCCAGGCATACCTGCTGCCCGCCGCATTCGCGCCGCCACGAGGCCAGATAGCGTTCTGCCTGCTGCAGCGGCGGCAGCGTCGGATCGATGCCATCCAGATAGCGCGCGATGCGTTCGCTGTAGGCGTTCACCGCTTCCAGCGCCAGATCTTCCTTGGTCGGGAAGTAGTAATGGATGCTCGACGTCTTGACGCCGACGCGCTCGGCCAGATCGCGATAGCTGAAGCCGTTGAAGCCCCGCTTGCGGATCAGGTCGAGCGTGTGTTCGAGCAGCTGGTCACGCACCGTCGCCACCGGCGCGCCGGCGCCGGCGGGCTGGCCCCGGCCGGCGGAGCGGGAAGTCGAAGCGTCTTTCATGACATACCCTCCCCCGCTACCACGAGCGGCCGTTGCGGTATTGCCCTTCAAACGTTGGCACCTTCGGTGAAGACGTCGAACTGACCCTGACGCGCGCCTTCGGTGAAGACATCGAAGCGGCCCTGGCGGGCGCCGTCGGTGTACGGGCTGCGCGACGGCTCGGCCGAGACGCCGGTGCGATCCAGGCCGGCGACGATGCGAGCGCCGTCGGTGTACGGGTCGAACTTGCCGCTGCGCGCGCCGTCGGTGAACTGATCGACGCTGCGGGCGCCGTCGGTGTACTGGTCGACGCTACGAGCCGGGCTGGCCGACACGCCGGTGCGGTCCAGGCCGGCGAGCACGCGTGCCCCATCGGTGTACGGATCGAACTTGCCGCTGCGGGCGCCGTCGGTGAACTGGTCAACGCTGCGGGCGCCGTCGGTGTACTGGTCGACGCTGCGGGCCGGGCTGGCCGACACGCCGGTGCGATCCAGGCCGGCGACGATACGCGCGCCATCGGTGTAGGGATCCGCCTTGCCGCTGCGGGCGCCGTCGACAAAGGTGTTGCGATCGCCGCTGCGGGCGCCATCAACGAAGGTATTGCGCTCGCCGCTGCGTGCACCGTCGACATAGGTGCTGCGCGCGCCGGCGCGGAATTCGTAGCCGTACTTGTCGGCGGGAACGGTGGCAGCCTGAGCGGTACCGGCGACGAAAGCGGCGGCAAGGGTGGCGGCGGTCAACAGGGACTTGGCGAAGGTACGGTTGGTCATGATCAGCTCCTTTCGGGGATCCGCGCCTGGCGGATCGAATTGGTCAGTGTGGAATCCGGCTGTCGAATCTACGAACCACATCTACTAGTAGATAGATAACCTGACTCGAAAAAAACCCGGATTCCCGGGGTTGTTGCGTGGACTTGAGTGCCGCTTCACGTCTTCTTCGGTGCGGCGCCGCGTCCATGTGTCGTACTTTATCTACTACTAGGTAGATAGTCAAGGAGTTTTTTCGAGCGCTTCCGTCAAGGTCGCGGGCGCCCATAATGCTTCGATACTGGACGGCCCTTTGCGGGGCGCCGGAAAATGCACTTAGCGCTGTCCACTCCGAGTCCTTCAGAGCTGTACCGAGCGCATCGAGGCCGAAGCGGCCTCGGATCGGACCGGAGATTCCCTGCCTTCACGAGGAGACTTCCATGCAGATCCAACGCGGCCGCCTGATCGACCACCTCCACCTGAAAGTTCACGACCTCGCCGCCTCCCGCCGCTTCTACGGCGCGGTACTCGGCGTGCTTGGCATCGCCATCACCGACGGCGATGGCTACTTCTACGCCGACGAACTGTGGGTCGACGAAGGCACGCCAGGACAGATCACCCACGCCCACTTCGCCTTCCAGGCCAAGGACCGCGACACGGTCGAAGCCTTCTACAAGGCCGGCCTCGCCGCCGACGGCCGCGACAACGGCGGCCCTGGCGAGCGCACCTACCACCCCGGCTACTACGCCGCGTTCCTGCTGGATCCGGATGGGAACAACGTCGAGGCCGTCTACCACGGGCCACACCAGCGATCGTCGGAAGCGGTGGTGATCAGTTGGTGAGCCGGGCTGGGTAACAGCGCTCGCCTGCCACTACGTCTCTCCCACCCCCTTGGTCACGTCACGAAACTGTGGCTTCTGCAAGCCAGTCTGATATAATCGCGGGCTTCCGGAGAGATGGATGAGTGGTTTAAGTCGCACGCCTGGAAAGCGTGTATGGGTTAATAGCCCATCGGGGGTTCGAATCCCCCTCTCTCCGCCACGAATTCAAGCGAATCAAGCACTTGGCATAACGACGCGCCGATTATTACCGTCAGACACCATCGAATTCGGTGGGGAATCGGAACCAAATCGCAACATCGAAGCTACGAAAGTAAAACGCTGCGGCGCCCACTCGGGCGCCGTTTTGCGTTGGCACGTCATCTACCGTAGCAGTTGGTGCCATCCGTCTCCATCGCACCGATTCATGGGGCTGGAACAGCCCGGGCAGCCAAGCGCCTCGGTGATGGCGCTTGGCCGGCAAAATCCCTCCGACGAAAAGCTGCAGCGATTTCCGGCGATGCATCGCGACGCGCAAGCCCGAATCGAGGAGCGGAAGCGCGGTGGACACCGGTGTCAGCCTTGGCCAAGGCCGCGGAGTTGCCGTGCCGACTCTGTAGCCAATATCAAAGAGCTTTAGGTTCTATGCCCAAGCCGTCCGCTTGTACAGCCACGACGCTTGCAGCCCCCTGATCACCAAGCTAGACTCATCGAATAGTCGGGAGCGCTGAGACATCGGTGCGTTGGACGATTGTTCCACTCGGCTTACCCCATACCAAAAAGCGGATCGCAATGCGGTCCGCTTTTTTTCGCCCCTCGGAAGCATTCCCCCTCCTGCTCCCTCGGTGTTCCGTTCGCCTACACCGCCGAGACTTGCGCCGAGGCTGCCTGTCCCACGAACTCCGGCGGCGCCGTAACGATCGAGCGCAAGTCAGGCTCGGCCGGCTTGAGCCGATCCAGATCCGGCTTCGGACGCGACAAGCCGGGCATCGAAGCAAACGCCGATTCCATCGCCTGTGCGACGCCGAGCGTCAGCGCGTCGCCGCGGAACGGGCCGGTGATCTGCAGGCCGAACGGCATGCCGGCCTCGTCGGAACCGCACGGCAAGGCGATGCACGGATGGGTGGTCAGCGTCACTACATAGGTCAGCGCCAGCCAGCGGTAGTAGTTCTCCTGCTTCTCGCCGTCGACGACGTCCGCATAGAGCTGGGTCCACGGGAATGGCGAGACCGGCGTGGTCGGCGACAGGATCACGTCGTAGTCGCGGAATGCCTGCTGGAAGCGCTGCAGGATGCGGGTCTGCTCGGCCTGCGCCCATGCGCTGTCGACCAGCGACATGCGCGCGCCGATCTCGTAGTTGGCGCGCGTATTGGGACCGAGGCTGTCGGGATCGCGCTCGTAGGTGTCGCGCAGCGAGGCGACGAAGCTCTCGGCGCGCAGCACGTCGAAGCAGCGATGCACATCGCCCAGGTCGAACGCGACCTCGTCGCAGGACTTGAACAGGTGCCGCATCGCGGCGAGCCGTGCACGGAACACGCGGCGGATGTCGGGGTCGACGGCGCAGCTGCCGAAGTCCTCGGTCCAGCCGACCCGCAGTCCCGACAAGTCGACGCGCGCCGGCGTCAGCAACGCCAGCGGATCGACCGCATGGCTCAGCGGATCGCCCGCCGACTGGCCAGCCGATGCCGCGAGCTGCAGGCAGGCATCGGCGACCGTGCGGCCCATCGGGCCGACAACCGAGATCGGCGTCCATCCGAGCAGCTTGCGCGAGTTAGGCACCAGCCCAGGCGATGGGCGGAATCCCACCACGCCGCATTTGGCGGCGGGAATCCGCAGCGAGCCGCCGGTATCGGAGCCGGTGCAGACCGGCAGAAAGTCCGCCGCCAGCGCGGCAGCCGAGCCGCCCGACGAGCCGCCCGCGTTCAGGTTCGGATTGAACGGATTGCCGGTGGCCCCCCACACGGCGTTGCGCGAATTCGCGCCGGCGCCCATCTCCGGAATATTGGTCTTGCCGACCACCACGGCCCCGGCCGCCCGCAGCCGCGCGACCAGCGTGTTGTCCTGCGCGGGCACATTGCCGCGGTACAGCGGCGAGCCGTAGGTCGTCAGCAGGCCGGCGGTCGCCTCAAGGTCCTTGACGCCGAGCGGCAGGCCATGCAGCAGGCCCAGCGAGTCGCCGCGCATCACCGCCTGTTCGGCCGCCCTCGCCTCCTCGCGCGCGCGTTCGTAGCAGGTCGCGGTGATCGCGTTGATCAGCGGGTTGTAGCGCTCGATCCGCGCGATGCAGGCGTCAAGCAACTCCACCGGCGAGATCTGGCGGGCGCCGATCAGGCGGCGCAGTTCGACGGCGGACAGCGAAGTCAGTTGGTTCTGGTCGGACATGGCGGATCAGTCGAGCTTGATATTGGCGCGCTGCGCGATGGCCCGCATCTGCGGAATTTCCTTCTCGATCATCGCGCTGACCTGCTTGCCCGACGCGAACGACGGCTCGATGCCGTTGTCGGCGAGCTTCTTGCGCGTGTCGGGATCGGCGATCGTATCGGCCAACGCCTTCTCGAGCCTGGCGTGGACCTCCGGCGGCAAGCCGCGCGGCGCGACCAGCGCGATCCACGTGCTGGCGTCCATGCCGGGATAGCCGCCCTCCGCGACGGTCGGCACATTGGGCAGCAGCGTCGAGCGTTTCGCCGTCGTCACCGCGATGGCCTTGACCTTGCCGGCGCGCACCTGCGGCAGCGCCGCGGCCACGGTGTCGATGCTGAACGGAATCTGGCCGCCGATCAGGTCGGTCATCGCAGGCGCGCTGCCCTTGTAGGGCACGTGCAGCAGCCTGGCGCCGGTCAGATTGAGCAATTGCTCGCCGGCGAAATGCGCGGTGGTGCCGGCACCGAACGAACCGTACGAGTACTTGCCGGGATCGTTCTTCGCCGCGGCCACAAACTCCTTCAGGTTGTTCACCGGCACATCGCGATTGGCCAGCAGGATCAGGCCGGTCACGCCGATCAGGCCGATCGGCTCGAAGTTCTTCTGCGGGTCGTACGGCAGCTTCGGATAGACCGCGGGATTGACCGTGAACGTCGTGCCGGAACTGGCCAGCAGCGTGTAGCCGTCCGGCGCGGCCTTGGCGACGTAGCTGGCGCCGACGACGGTACCGGCGCCAGCCCGGTTCTCGACCACGACGGTCTTGCCTAGCCGTTCGCCGAGCTTCTGCGCGACGATGCGCCCCACCACATCGGTCGCGCCGCCGGGCGGGAACGGCAGCACCAGCTGGATCGGTTTGGTCGGGAAGCTGTCCTGTGCCGAGGCTGCCGACGGCGCCATCGCGACGAGCGCCAGGCCGGTGGCGGCAAACAGGAAACGGACGGATGAGGCGGAAGGACGCATGGGATGCTCTCTCGTAAGAATCCAAGGCGATGCCGGCGCCTGTGCGTCGGCTCGATGTCATCCTAATGTCAAACTTCGCATAGAATCGTCGCAATGTTTCGAACACTCGATTGCCGAAATGGCAATCGTTGGCGCAAACCCGGAGCGGGTTTTCCCCGAGGCATCACATCCCATTCACGTCGATTCCCATGTCCTATCGGGCCCTGCAAGAGACCGCGGTGCGCTACTTCCTCGAAGTGGTTCGCACCGGATCGGTCAAGGATGCGGCGATCAAGCTGAACGTCGCGCCGTCGGCCGTCAGCCGGCAGATCGCCAAGCTCGAAAGCGAGCTGGACACGCTGCTGTTCGACCGGCGCGCACGCGGGCTCGTGCCGAACGCCGCGGGCGAACTGCTGGCCGCGTTTGCCAAGCGCTCGCAGCAGGACATCGAGCGCGTGGCGGGCGACATCCAGGCGTTGCGCGGCCTGCGCGTCGGGCGCGTGCGGCTCGCGGCGGTCGAGGGCATCGCCCATGAATTCCTGCCCAATCTCGCCGCCAGTTTTCGCGAGACCCATGCGGGCATTCACTTCGAACTCGAGGTCTGTCCGCAGGGAGAGATCGCACGTCGGATACGCGACGGGGAAGCCGATATCGGCATCACGCTGGCGTGGTTGCCCGAGCCGGAGATCCACGTGGAGCTGCGGCACCCGGCTCCGGTGCTTGCCGTGATGGCGCCGGACCATCCGCTGGCGCGCCATCGGCAGCTGTCGCTGGCGCAGGTCGCCACCTACCCGCTGGCGTTGCCGCCGAAGGACAGTTCCGTGCGGCAACTGCTCGACGCCGGCTGCAGCCGGCAGGGCCTGCGCTACCAGACGGTGTTCTCGAGCAACCAGCTCGATTCGCTGGTCAGCTTCGCGGCGGCCGGCGGCGGCGCGATCTGCTTCTACGGCGAGGTGTCGATCCGCGGCAGGTTGAAGGCTGGCACCATCGCCGCGGTGCCGCTGCGCGATCGCGAAATGAACGAGCGGCAGATCGAGGTGCAGACGCTGGCCAACCGCAAGCTGCCGCCTGCCGCGCGCGCCTTCGTCGAGCATCTGCGGCAGGGCCTGATCGAGCTTCCGCATTCGTGATTGCCGAAACCGCAATCGAGTATTCGGAATATTGCGCCGATCGCATGGCTTCAGCGAGGCGGTGCCCGGCGAAAATCCCGACCTGATCCACCCTTCTACGTTCCGCGCTAGTCGCTGCCCTCATGTCACAGGAAATCCTCGTTCTCGGCGCCGGCATGGTCGGCGTCAGCACCGCGCTGGCCCTGCGCCAGCGCGGGCACCCAGTCGTCCTCGTCGATCGCGCCGCCCCGGGCACCGAGACCTCCTATGGCAATGCGGGCTTCATCCAGCGCGAGGCGGTGCAACCGTATGCGTTTCCGCGCGACTGGAAGACGATCCTGCGCGTGATCGCCCGCCAGGGCAACGATGTGCACTACCACCCCGGCGCGATGCTGCGGCTGCTGCCCGTGCTCGCCCGGTACTGGCGCGAATCGGCCCCGGACCGCTACGCCGGCACGATCGCCGCCTATGCGGCGCTGGTCAGGCATTGCGTCAGCGAACACGAAAAGCTGATCGCGGCCGCGGGTGCGGAGGACCTGGTCAGCAAGGCGGGATGGCTCGAGGCCTACCGCAGCCCGCGCGCCTTCGATGACACGGTACGAACCGCGACGATGGTGGCGCGCGAGCACGGACTCGATTGCGCCGTTCTCGATGGTGCCGCGCTGCGGGCCGCCGAGCCCGCGCTGCATGGCGGCCTCGCGGGTGCGATCCATTGGCGCGATCCGTGGACCGTCAGCGATCCCGGCGAACTGGTGCAGCGCTACGCTGCGCTGTTCGAACGGCAAGGCGGCATCGTCCGCCGTGGGGACGCCACGACGCTGCAGCCCGACGGCAGCGGCTGGCGCGTGATGACCGAAGCCGGCCCGCTGTCGGCCGCGCAGGCGGTCATTGCATTGGGTCCATGGGCGTCGACGCTGACGCGGCCGCTCGGGTATCGCCTGCCGCTGTTCATCAAGCGGGGCTACCACCGCCACTACGCGAGCGCCCGCATGCCGTCGCTGCCGCTTCTCGATGCCGAACGCGGTTTCGTGCTGGCGCCGATGCGGCGCGGTCTTCGCGTGACCACGGGCGCCGAATTCGCTCACCACGATGCACCGCCGACGCCGGTGCAACTGGCGGCGGCCGAGCGCTACGCGCGCGAGCTGGTCGATCTCGGCGCACCGGTCGAAGCCCAGCCGTGGATGGGCGCGCGGCCCTGCGTCGCCGATATGCGGCCCGTGATAGGACGCGCGCCGCGCCACCGCGGGCTGTGGTTCCATTTCGGCCATGCGCATCAGGGCTTCACGCTCGGCCCGGCGACCGCGCGGCTGCTGGCCGAACTGATCGACGGCGAGACACCGTACGTCGACCCGCGGCCCTACGATCCGGTGCGATTCGAATAGCGCCCAGGGAAGGCAGGAACAAGGTTCGAGCCACGCCTGCAAAGGCGAGATGTTGGGATGCACGGGCCAGCCACCGGCGGCCCGATGTCATGCAAAATCCGATGGCAGCCACGGCGAGCGACGCGTCGGCGACGCTCGCCCCAACCTGTCGGAGGTCGCATGCATCTCGAAGGCTCCTGCCACTGCGGCGCGGTCCACTTCAGCGTGGAATCGCCCTGGCCCTACCCCTATCTGCATTGCTACTGCTCGATTTGCCGCAAGACCGCGGGCGCCGGCGGCTATGCCGCCAATATCGGCGCATTGAACGACACCTTGCGCGTACGCGGCAGGCAGCACATCGCCATCTATCACGCCGTGATGCGCGAGCCCGGCAAACGGGCGAGACGTTCGCCGATGGAGCGGCACTTCTGCACGAAGTGCGGCAGCGCATTGTGGATACGCAACCCGGACGAGCCCGAGCGCGTCTATCCGTTTGCGTCGGCCGTCGACACGCCGCTGCCGCGCCCGCCGGAGATCGTCGAAGCGGAGCTCGACTCCGCGGCCTCCTGGGTCGACGTACCGAGCGGCAAGGGACACGTGCACTGCGCGCAGTGGCCCGAGGAAACACTGGCGCAATGGCATCGGCGGCACGGCCTGGAGCAGCGCTGAGCGGGCCCGGGACCGGTCCGGGATGGGGCTCCGCAGCGGGACGGCTCCCGCACCGCTGCTATTCTTGGCGCTCCGTCAATACCCGACACTATCCGGACACTATCCGGACACTATCCGGTCACTATCCGACACCGCGCCATCCCATGCACTGGATCTACCTGGCCATCGCCATCGTCGCCGAAGTCATCGCCACCACCGCACTGAAGGCCGCCGCCGGCTTTACCCGTCCGCTGCCGTCGCTGGTCGTCGTCACTGGCTATGCGATCGCCTTCTTCTGCCTGTCGCTGACGCTGCGCAGCGTGCCGATCGGTATCGCCTACGCGATCTGGTCGGGCGTCGGCATCGTGCTGGTGTCCGTGGCCGCGTGGCTGCTGTTCGGCCAGCGGCTCGACCTGCCGGCCCTGCTCGGCATCGCGCTGATCATGACGGGTGTGCTGGTGATCAACCTGTGGTCGAAGTCGGTCACGCATTGAGTCGGCGGCCCCCCGCGGCGCACCCTACCCCCCACCCTACCGCCACCCCTACCAACTGCAAACAAATGTAAGCACTTTGAAAAGTGCATTGGGAGGGGCCACAATTTGAAAAAAATACAGTACGCTAATAACAATCGATTAAGACATTACTCAATATCGATATAAACAAAACTAAAGTCAGTAACTGGCAAACGAAAATTCGACGCAGCCGTTCATCGTTCCATTGGAACGGCAAACGATTGGATTCGGCGCCAATTTTTTGACCAAAGAATTCCGGGGGGGCATCCGGGCACAGCCCATGCCAATTGATGGATATTCCATTGCCATGGAATATCGAGGGTCATTGTCGCGGTCTGTCGTCATCGCCTGTTCAGCCAACCCGTTTTGCCGCGGTGTTTGCCGCGGCCCTTTGTGGGATCGCCTGTAGCGTTCGCCGGCCCGGCGTGCGCTCGTTTTTTCGCAGGACTGAACTGGCGTATGGCTCAAACCCGCATCGGAACGGACGCGATCGTCGCGTCCAGCGTCGCGCAGGCGCAGGATTGGCTCGCCCGCCACTATCCCGGCATCACGATCGAGGCCGATGGCGCCCAGCTCCGGCTCGAAATCCAGATCGACTATCTCGACGGCATGGCCGTGCATACGCTGGCCACCGACACCGCGCTGTGCCTGCGGCTGCCTTGCCAGCACGACGGCTATCTGTTGTACACACAGGCCGAAGGCCAGCTCGCCCTCGCCACCGAGCAGGACGGGCTGCGGACCTTGCCGGCCGGCACCACCGTCGCCGACGCCAGGCGGGTCACCGCCTGGGGCTTCGGCCCGGGCCGCTACGAAGCCATCCTGATCGATGCGGCGAGCCTGCACGGGCGGCTATCGCAGTCGATCGAACGGCCGGTGACGCAACGCGTGAAATTCGCCCCGCCGGAAGGCAACGTGCCGTCCGGCGTGCGCTTCGCGGGTGAGCTGGTGCGGGCGGCGCGGCGCTATTCGAACGCGGACGGCAGCCCGCACGCGATCGCCCCGGACATCGTGCAAAGCCTGCAGGACGCCGTGATCTTCGCCATGCTCAAGGAGATTCCGCACAATTATTCGGTCTACCTGGCGCGCCGCCATGCCGGCCCGTCGCCGCGGCATGTGCGCCGGGCCATCGAGTACATCCACGCCAACGCGACGGCGGCGCTCGGACTGGCCGACATCGCGATGGCTGCCCGCGTCAGCATCCGCACGCTGCAGGCCGGCTTCGCCAAGTTCAAGGGCTTCACGCCGATGGGCTATGTCAAGCGGGTGCGCCTGGAAGGCGCGCACGCGGACCTGCGTACCGCCAGCGCGGAACAGTCGATCGCCGACATCGCGCGGCGCTGGGGCTTCAGCCACCTCGGGCAATTCGCTCGGGACTACCGCATGGCCTTTGGCGAAACCCCGTCCGAAACGCGCCGCGGAGATTGACGGCAGCGCCGGCTGGAATTGTCGACAACAAAATAAATAGCGCTTAAATCAGATTTAATTGAATTTGTAATTTAATACCCCTGCGCCTACCGGCGTAGGGGTATTTTCTTTTATAAATCCCCGCCCGCATTAATGCCTTCTCCGCAATTCATTATCAAAAAAACGCAGGCCATATCAATCGCACGCACTATATCGCTTGCCGCACAGACGAAGACATACCGCCACTTGGGAATCACTTATACGCTCCACTTCCAATAGTGAGCAGTAGTTCCGATCGACCCAAGGAGATAGGCATGGCTTCGTCAGCTGTTCTGCAAAACCACATCGATGTCGCGGTGCCCGCGGGGACCAGGACCGTCGCGGCGCCGGAGGGTGCCGCCAATTTCCTGGTCGCCGGCAACAAGGACAACGTCGCCAACTATGCGCGCGAAGGCAACGACCTGCTGATCGAGTTCAAGGATGGGCAAACGGTGCGCATCCAGGGCTTCTTCGCCAATGGCGTCAACTTCAACAACCTGGTGTTCGTCGACGGCGAGTCGCGCTGGCTCGCGACCTTCGACCAGGCGCTGATGGCAGGCGGCGACAACGTCCTCGAATCGGCGGTGGTCTACGAGCCGATCGCCGATGGCAGCGCGGCGCTGCTGGGCATCCTTGGCCTGGCCGCTGGCGCCGGCGTGATCGCCGCGGCCGCGGGCGGCGGCGGCGGTGGTGGAGGCGGCGATGACCGCCAGCCGACGGCGGCGCGTCCGACGGTCAGCCTGATCGACGACCAGGCGCCGGTCACCGGCGCGATCGCCAATGGCAGCGCAACCAATGACGCCACGCCGACGCTGCAGGGCACCGGCGCCATACCCAACGGCCGCATCCAGATCTCGATCGACGGCCAGCCGCCGGTGACCATCAACGCCGACGCCAACGGCAACTGGAGCTACACGCCACCCGCACTGCCGTCGGGCCAGCATCAGATCGTCGTCACGCAGACCGGCAGCGATGGCAAGACCAGCGAGCCCACGGTGATCGACGTGACGATCGACACCACGGCGCCCGCCACGCCGACGCTCAACCCCAGCAATGGCGCGACGCTCAGCGGGACCGCCGAGGCCGGCAGCACGGTCGGCATCGACCTGAACGGCGACGGCACGCCCGATGCCACGGTCGTCGCCGATGGCAACGGCAACTGGACCTATACCCCGACCTCGCCGCTGCCGGACGGCACCAAGGTGACCGTGGTCGCCACCGACCCGGCCGGCAATACCAGCGAGCCCGCGACGACGACCGTCGACGCCCAGCCCCCGGCCACCCCGACCGTCAATCCGACCAACGGCACCACGCTGAGCGGCACCGCGGAAGCGGGCAGCACCGTCGGCATCGACCTGAACGGCGACGGCTCACCGGACGCCACCGTCACCACCGACGGCGGCGGCAACTGGACGTACACGCCGACCTCGCCGCTGCCGGACGGCACCACGGTCACCGTCACGGCAACGGACCCGGCCGGCAATACCAGCGGCCCCGCGACGACGACCGTCGACGCGGCCGCGCCTGCCGCGCCGGCGATTTCCGGCGTCACCGACGACACCGACCCGGTCAGCGGTCCGCTGACCTCGGGCGGCAGCACCAACGACACCACGCCGACGATCGCCGGTACCGCGGAAGCGAACAGCACCGTGCAGATCTTCAACGGCGCCACGCTGCTCGGCACCGTGACCGCCGACGGCATCGGCAACTGGACCTTCACGCCGACCACGCCGCTGGCCGACGGCAGCTATTCGTTGACGGCGACGGTGACCGATGCGGTCGGCAATGTCAGCGGACCGGGAACCGCCTTCGTCCTCACCGTCGATACCGCCGCTCCTGCCGCCCCGGCCATCACGCAGGCCACCGGCACCACACTGGCCGGCACGGCCGAAGCCGGCAGCACCATTGCGATCGACCTGAACGGCGACGGCACGCCCGATGCCACGGTCACCGCCGATGGCGGCGGCAACTGGAGCTATACCCCCGCCACGCCGCTGGCCGACGGCACCACCGTCAGCGTGACCGCCCTCGATGCCGCCGGCAACAGCAGCGGGCCCGTCACCGCCACCATCGACTCCGTCGCGCCGACGGCACCGTCGATCGGCAGCGTCACCGACGACGTGGACCCGGCCAGCGGCCCGCTGACCTCGGGCGGCAGCACCAACGACGCCACGCCGACGATCGCCGGCACCGCGGAAGCCAACAGCACCGTGCAGATCTTCAACGGCACCGCGCTGCTCGGCACGGTCACCGCCGACGGCAGCGGCAACTGGACCTTCACGCCGACCACGCCGCTGGCCGACGGCAGCTATTCGCTGACGGCCGTTGCCACCGACGCCGCCGGCAACACCAGCCCGGCCAGCGCCGCATTCGACTTCACACTCGATACTGCCGCCCCTGCCGTACCGGTCATCGCGCAGGCCAATGGCACCACGATCATCGGCACCGCGGAGGCATACAGCACCATCGCGATCGATACCAATGGCGACGGCACTGCCGACGGCACCGTGACGGCCGATGGCCAGGGCAACTGGAGCTTTACGCCGGGCGTACCGCTGGCCGACGGCACCGTGGTCAGCGTCACCGCAACGGACGCCGCGGGCAACGTCAGCGCGCCGGCCGACGAGACGGTCGACGCGGCGCCGCCCGCCGTGCCGACCATCGATCCGACCAACGGCACGGTGCTCCAGGGCACCGCCGAGGCCAACAGCACTGTCCGGATCGACACCAACGGCGACGGCACGGCCGACGCCACGGTCACGGCCGATGGCGCGGGCAACTGGACCTACACGCCGGCCACGCCGCTGGCCGACGGCACCGTGGTCAGCGTCACCGCGACGGACGCCGCGGGCAACACCAGCGCGCCGGCGACCGAAACCGTCGATGCCGCGCCGCCCGCACTGCCGACCATCGACCCGACCAACGGCACGGTTCTGCAGGGTACGGCCGAAGCGGACAGCACGGTCAATATCGACACCAATGGCGACGGCACGCCCGATGCCACCGTCACGGCCGATGGCAGCGGCAACTGGAGCTACACGCCAGCCACGCCGCTGCCCGACGGCACCGTCGTCACCGTCACGGCGACCGATGCCGCCGGCAACACCAGCGCGCCGGCCACCGAGACGGTCGACGCCGCGGCGCCAACCGCGCCTTCGATCGACACGGTGGTCGACGACGCCGGTCCGGTCTCGGCGCCGCTGACTTCCGGGGACAGCACCAATGACAGCACCCCGACGATCGCCGGCACCGCCGAAGCGAACAGCACGGTACAGATCTTCAACGGCACCACGCTGCTGGGCACCGTCACCGCCGACGGCACCGGCGCCTGGACCTTCACGCCGACCACGCCGCTGACCGACGGCAGCTACTCGCTGACGGCCACCGCGACCGACGCGGCGGGCAATACCGGCCCGGCCAGCGCGGCGTTCGACTTCACGCTGGACACCGCCCCGCCGGCCCAGCCGTCGGTCGACGACAGCAACGGCACCACGCTGACCGGCACCGCGGAAGCCAACAGCACCGTGCAGATCGATACCGACGGCGACGGCACGCCGGAGGCGACCGTCACCGCCGACGGCAGCGGCAACTGGAGCTACACGCCTGCCACGCCGCTCCCCGACGGCACCGTCGTCACGGTTACTGCCGTCGATGCCGCCGGCAATGTCAGCACGCCCGATACGGTGACGATCGACGGCACGCCGCCGGCCGCGCCGGCAATCGACAGCGTCACCGACGATACCGGCACGGTCACCGGCCCGGTGGCATCGGGCGGCAGCACCAACGACACCACGCCGACGATCGCCGGCACGGCCGAGGCCAACAGCACGGTGCAGATCTTCAACGGCACCACGCTGCTGGGCACCGCGACCGCGGATGGCACCGGCAACTGGTCCTTCACGCCGACCACGCCGCTGGCCGACGGCAACTACGCGCTGACCGCGGTTGCCGCCGACACCGCCGGCAACACCGGCCCGGCCAGCACGCCATTCGATTTCACCGTCGATACCGCCCCGCCGGCCGTACCGCAGATCACCCAGGCCAGCGGCACGACGATCGCCGGCACCGCGGACGCCAACAGCACCATCGCGATCGACACCAATGGCGACGGCACCGCCGACGCCACCGTGAGCGCGGATGCCGCTGGCAACTGGAGCTACTCGCCTGCGACGCCGCTGGCCGATGGCACGGCCATCAGCGTCACTGCGAGCGACGCGGCCGGCAATACCAGCGCACCGGCCACCGACATCGTCGATGCCACGGCGCCGAACGCGCCGCTGATCACCACGGTGACCGACGACGCCGATCCGGCCAGCGGTCCGCTGACCTCGGGCGGCAGCACCAACGACACCACGCCGACGATCGCGGGCACGGCCGAGGCCAACAGCACGGTGCAGATCTTCAACGGCACCACGCTGCTCGGCAGCGTGACCGCCGACGCCAGCGGCAACTGGACGTTCACGCCGACCACGCCGCTGGCGGACGGCAGCTACGTGCTGACCGCCACCGCAACCGATGGCGACGGCAATGCCGGGGCCGCCAGCGCGGCGTTCAACCTGACCGTCGACACCGCTGCGCCCGGCGTGCCGCTGATCACGCAGTTCACCGGCAACACCATCGCCGGCACCGCGGAGGCCAACAGCACCATCGGCATCGATACCGATGGCGACGGCACGGCGGACGCCACGGTCAGCGCCGACGGCAGCGGCAACTGGACCTACTCGCCGGCGACGCCGCTGGCTGACGGCACCGCCATCGCGGTCACGGCGACCGACGCCGCGGGCAACGTCAGCGCGCCGGCGACCGCGACCATCGACGCGACCGTTCCTGCCATCCCGACGATTGCCAGCGTCACCGACGATGTGGACCCGGTCAGCGGCCCGCTGACTTCGGGCGGCAGCACCAACGACAGCACGCCGACGATCGCCGGTACGGCCGAGGCCAACAGCACGGTCCGGATCTTCAACGGCACCACGCTGCTGGGAACCGTCACCGCCGATGGCACCGGCAACTGGACCTTCACGCCGACCACCCCGCTGACCGACGGCAGCTATGCGCTGACCGCCACCGCGACCGATGCGGCCGGCAATACCAGCCCCGCCAGCGCGGCGTTCAACCTGACCGTCGATACCGCGGCGCCCGCCGCCACGGTGGCCATCACTGGCGTCACCGACGACACCGGCACCGCGGGAGACTGGATCACCGGCGATACCACGCCGACCTTCAGCGGGACGCTGAGCGCGCCGCTCGCTGCCGGCGACCGGGTCGAGGTCAGCTACGACGGCGGCAATACCTGGACGCAGGCGAGCGTCAACGGCACCACGTGGTCGTGGTCGGCAAGCAATCATCAGTTCGCCGACGGTAACCACTCGGTGGCGGTCCGGGTCATCGATGCCGCCGGCAATATCGGCAGCAGCACCACGCAGGACTTCACCATCGAGACCGACGTCGCGCCGGAAGTCTCCGCGCAGGAATCGGGCGGGCTGCTGGGCATCGTCGACGCCAACGTGCTGGGGCTGATCGACCTGAGTTCGCAGCAGGTGTTCGGTGCGAGCGACTACAACAACAACATCCAGCAGGTGGTGCTGCGCTACGGCGGCCTGATCGGCCTGCCGCTGCAGCGCCTCGGATACAACGCCGAGCTTTCCGCGGAGCTGGGCATCAACGTGGTTCCGCTGCACGACCCGGGCATCCTGGGCGTGATCGGGGCAGTGTCGACGCTGACGATCACTTCCGCCGACGGCGGGCCGATCGATACGCTGCGGCTCAACGAGCTGCTCGGCTCGGTGACGATCGAAGGCGGCCTGCTGGGCGTCAGCCTGGACCTGCTGTCGAATTTCACGATCACCGCGACCGACACCACGGGGCTGACCGATACCGCCAGCGCCAGCCAGCTGGCAAGCGCCGAGGTACTCGCCGGCCTGCTGGGCTCGAGCCAGTCGAGCGCCATCGTCGAAGGCACGTCGGGGGCCGATACGCGTACCGGCACCAGCGGCAGCGACCGGCTGTACGGCTACGCCGGAGACGACACGCTCGATGGCGGCGACGGCAACGACCTGCTGCGCGGCGGCGCGGGCAACGACACGCTGATCGGCGGCAACGGCAACGACCTGCTGATCGGCGGCGCCGGCAACGACACGATGACGGGTGGCACCGGCAGCGATGTGTTCCTGTACGAGGTCGTCAGCAACGACGGTACCGGCGGCAACGGCAGCGACATCATCACCGACTTCACGGTGGGGACGGCGCCCGGACAAGCCGGCTCCGACGTGATCGACCTGTCGAGCCTGCTGGTCGGCTACACCGGCGATGGCGACGGTCCGGCGCACTACGTCGACGGCGTGGCGACGATCGATGCCGGCGACACCATTGGCGACTACCTGAGCGTGACCACCGACGGCACCAATACGGTGATCCATATCGACCGCGACGGCACCGGGGCTGCCTTCGGCTCGGAAGCGCTGGTCACGCTGAACAACGTCAATACCGATCTGGAGACGCTGCTGGCCAATCGTCAGGTTCTGGTCTGAGCGAGGCGGGCGGCGGTCTCCCCGTTCCGCCGCCCGCTTCGCCGGACCCTTTCCATCGATCCCGTCACCGACCCGTCATCGAGCCGACCACCAGGAGACGCGCCCCACCGCATCGACCCGCCCTGCACTACCCCGTCGGCCGCGACGCTGCCTCGCGACCGATGCGTGGCCACATGTCAAAGCCTTCACCGCGGACCGTGGTGATTTCGTGAAACCGACATCGTTGAGATCCATCGTGGCCCTCCTTGCCAACGGAGCGCGGACCCGGCAGCGCCCGCTCCATTCCCGGCATCGTGCCGGGGACACGCTGCGTACCGCGCCGGTATCGGCGACGCTGTCCGCCTTTGCCGCGCTGGCGATGCTGGTCCTGCCCTGCCCAGGGCCGGCGTCGGCGGCGCCCTACACCGCTTCCACGACGCCGGCGCCGTCGGCGGCCTCCGCCGGCATGCCGAGCCCCTCCACGCCGCAGCGCATCGCCCTCGACGGTCTGACGCTGCGCAACGCGGTGGGCATCGCGATCGCGCGCCATCCCGACATCAGCCGCGCGAACGCGGTGGTCACGCAGAATCTTTCCGAAATCTCGGTCGCCAAGGCCGCCTGGTACCCGAAGATCGAATACGGCGTGCAGCCCGGCTACGGCGGCAGCTTCGGCAGCGGCGGCAACGACCTCGGCTCGCGCGCCTCGGTCGGCGCCAGCCAGTTGCTCTACGACTTCGGCCGCACCCGCAGCAAGGTCTTGGCGGCCGACGCCAATCTCGGCAAGAGCCAGCATCAGCTCGCCGATACCGTCGAGACGGTAGCCGCCAATACCGCCGATACCTTTGTCGAACTGGCCGCCAGCCAGGCCGTGATCGCGGCCGCGCAGCGCCAGGTCGAATCGATGAACGAGACGCGCGCGCGCATCGGCGAGCGCGTGCGCGCCGGCCTGTCGGTGTCGTCCGACCGCGACCTGGCCGAGGTGTCCACGCTGCGTGCCAATGCCGAAGTGCTGAAGGCGCGCAACCGCTTCGACGTCGCCGCCACCAGGCTGGCCGAGCTGATCGGCGCGCGTCCGCAACAGGTGGCAGACCTGGCCAATACCAGTGGCGTGATCGAGCGGATCACGCGCGAAGGCGGCGGCGGCCGCGACGACCAGATCGACGACACGCCGTCGGTGCAGGCGGCACGCGCCGCCGTCGATGCCGCCGCGGCCAATGTCGACCTGGCGAAGGCCGAGCGCTACCCGTCGGTCAGCGTCGGCGTCAGCCGTTCGCTGTCGACCGGGCGCGCCAACGCCAATGACGATACCTGGGTCGGCCTGTCGATCCGCGGCGACTTCTCGCTGGGCCGGCTCGCGCAGCACCGCATCGCCGCGGCGCAGGCGCAGGAGCGCGCCGCCGCCGATGCGCTGGAGAACCAGCGGCTGCGCACGCGCACCGCGCTGTATGCGGCGCAGACCGAGGCGGAAGGCGCGGCCGCGCGGCTGGCCAGCTACCGCAACGTGATCGAGCTGTCGCGCTCTTCGCGCAATCTGTACTGGCAGGAATACATGCTGAACAAGCGCTCGCTGACCGAGGTGATCACGCGCGACCGCGAGATCTTCCTCGCCGAGGAAGAATGGATCAACGCCATGGCCGACGGCATCCGCGCCCGCATCAAGGCGTATGCCGCGGTCGGCAAGTTCGTGGAGCTGCTGCGGCAGCAGGAAGGCGCACGCGATGAATGACCCTACTTCGTTGAGCGCGCTGGCGCAGGCCGCCGGGCAGTCCCCGCAAACGCCCCCGCGGCAGGCCCAGGCCCAGGCTCAGCGCCAGGCCGAACCCGAGGCACAGGCGACGCTGCAGCCATGGATCGATGCGATGCTGCTCGCCGCGCGGCAGCTCAACGTGCAGGCCTCGCCCGAGCAGCTGCGCAATGCCGCGGCGTGGAGCGGGCGCGACGAGGCGCAGCGCGAGACCGCCATCGCCGAGCTGGCCGCATCCGCCGGCCTGTCCGCGCAATTCGTCGCGCTGCCGCCGGCGAAGCTGTCGCCGGTGATGCTGCCGGTGCTGGTGCCGCTGGGCCAGGGCAACACCAGCTCGGTCGGCATGGTGATCGCCGTCGCCAACGGCGTGGCCACGCTGCTGCTGCCGCTGGACGGCAAGCCGGTCGAGCGCAGCCTGACGCTCGATGCGCTGGCGTGCGAAACGAGCGGCCGCATGCTGCTGGTGCAGGCGCGCACCACCCGGCGCGGCGACCGGCTCGACGCGTATCTGCGCGCGGCGCCGGACTCGTGGCTGACCGGCATCTTCACCGCGCACTGGCGCACGATGCTCGACCTGGGCCTGGGCTCGCTGTTCGGCAATCTGCTGGCGGTGGGTACCTCGCTGTTCGCGATGCAGGTGTGGGACCGCGTGGTGCCGGCGCGCTCGCTGCATACGCTGTGGGTGCTGGCCTCGGGCGTGGCGCTCGCGCTGGCGCTCGAACTGCTGATCCGGACCGCGCGCGTCTCGATCACCGACCATTTCGGCAAGCGCGTCGACATCAAGCTGTCGGCGATGTTCTTTGCCCGCGTGCTCGATATCCGCAACGATGCGCGGCCGCGCTCTCCCGGCACGCTGATCGCGCAGCTGCGCGATCTCGAACAGCTGCGCGAGCTGTTGACCTCAAGCACGCTTGGCGTGCTGATCGACCTGCCCTTCGTCGCGGCCTTCCTGTTCATCATCTGGGTACTGGGCGGCTGGCTGGTGGCGATTCCGCTGGCGGCGATCCCGCTGCTGATCCTGCCGGGGTTGCTGGCGCAGATCCCGCTGGCCCGGCTGTCGCGCGAGGGAATGGCCGAGGCCGCGCTGCGCAATGCGATCCTGATGGAGTCGATCTACCGCGCCGAGGACATCAAGTCGCTGCAGGCCGAGCCGCGCTTCCGCGGGCTGTGGGACCACGCCAACCACGTCAACGGCGAGATCGGGCTGAAGCAGCGCTTCATCGCCGGACTGCTGGTCAACGTGTCGCAGACGGTGCAGCAGATCGCCTATGTCGGCGTGGTGATCGCCGGCGTCTACGGCATCCTCGACGGCAACCTGTCGTTCGGCGCGGTGCTGGCCTGCTCGATCCTGACCAGCCGGACCATCGCGCCGCTGGCGCAGATCCCCGCGGTGCTGGGCCGAATCCAGAACGCGCGCGTCGGCAAGAAGGCGCTGGACGAGCTGCTGCGGCTGCCGGTGGACCACGATCCCGACAGGGACACCTATCACAAGCCGGTGCTGCGGGGCGGCTATCGCTTCGAGAACGTGGCCTTCGGCTTCGACCCGCAGGAAAAGCCGGTGCTGACGGTTCCGCAGCTGCGCATCGCGCCGGGCGAACGCATCGCGATCCTGGGGCGCGTCGGCGCCGGCAAGTCGACGCTGCTGCGGCTCGCCGGCGGGCTTGCCGCGCCGACGCAGGGGCGCATCGTGCTGGACGACACGCCGATGGAGCTGATCGACGTCGCCGACATCCGCCGCGACATCGGCAGCGTGCTGCAGGAATCGAGCCCCTTCTACGGCACGCTGCGCGACAACCTGCTGATCGCCAATCCGCTCGCCACCGACGAGCAGCTGCTGCGCGCGCTGCGGCTTGCCTGCGCCGACCAGCTGCTGCTGAACCAGCCGCACGGGCTGGACCTGCGCATCCGCGAGAACGGGCTCGGCCTGTCCGGCGGCCAGAAGCAGGTGCTGGTGCTGGCCCGCACCTTCCTGCGCGACCCGCAGGTGCTGCTGCTGGACGAGCCCACCGCGTCGCTGGACGAGGGTACCGAACTGGCGGTGATCGAACGGATGCGCCAATGGCTGGGCCGGCGCACGCTGATCGTCGCCACACACCGCTATCCGGTGCTGGCGCTGGTCGACCGCATCGTCGTCCTCGAGCGCGGGCGCATCGTCCGCGACGGGCCGAAGGACGAGGTGCTGGCCCAGCTCAAGCGCACGGCAGTGCCACGAACGGCGGCAGCGCAAACGCCGGCCCAGCCGGCGGCGCCGGCCCAGGCAACGGCCGCGGAGTAGCGCCATGGACAAGATCTCGATGGGTGCACGATTCGAAGACGGCGCCGGCGGCGCGCGCCTGCTGCTGTGGCTGGGCATCGGCGCGATCGCCGCCTTCCTGCTGTGGTCGGCCTTCGCCAGCCTGGACGAAGTCGCGGTCGGCGAAGGCAAGGTCACGCCCGCCTCCAAGGGCCAGATCATCCAGAGCCTGGAGGGCGGCATCCTGGCCGAGCTGGCGGTGCGCGAGGGCGATGTGGTCGAGGCCGGCCAGCAGCTCGCCACGCTGGACCCGGTGCAGGCCCGCTCGTCGATGGAGGAGACGCTGGAACGGATCGCCGCGCTGCAGGCGCGCGCCGCGCGGCTGCATGCGGAGATGAACGACGCCGACTCGGTCAACTTCCCCGCCGAACTGGCGCGCGATACCGCCGTGGTCGAGCGTGAGCGGCAGCTGTTCGTCGCCAACCGCCGGGCCTTTCGCGAGAACCTCGGCAATCTGCGGCAGCAGCTGCGCCTGGCCGAGCAGGAGCTGCAGATCGCGCTGCCGCTGCTGCGCACCGGCGCCACCAACGAGGTCGAGATCCTGCGGCTGCGGCAGAAGGTGGCCGAGTTCGCCACCAAGCTCGATTCGACGCAGAGCGAGTACTACGTCGCGCTGAAGGCCGATTACGCGAAGACGATGGCGGACCTGGGCCCGCTGCTGAAGGTGCGCGAGGGACGCGCCGACCAGCTGCGCCGCACCGCGATCACGTCGCCCGCGCGCGGCATCGTCAAGGACATCCGCGTCTCGACGATCGGCGGCGTGATCACGCCGGGCGGTGTGCTGATGGAGATCGTGCCGCTGGGCGACCAGTTGCTGATCGAGGCACGGCTGTCGCCGCGCGACATCGCCTTCATCCATCCGAACCAGGAGGCCACGGTCAAGATCACCGCGTTCGAGCCATCGATCTATGGCACGCTGCCGGCCAGGGTGGATCGCATCTCGCCGGACACCATCGAGGACCAGGTCGACCGGCGCATCTACTACTACCGCGTCTATGTGCTGACCCAGCATGCGTTCCTGGAGACGAAGGACGGCAAGCGCCATCCGATCCTGCCGGGCATGGTGGCGACCGCGGAGATCCGCACCGGCCGCCGCACCGTGATGGACTACCTGGTCAAGCCGCTGAACCGCGCGGCGGAAGCGCTGCGCGAACGCTAGCCCTTGCGCATCAGCCTCGCTCGACTAGCCCTTGCGCAGATAGGTGACCAGCCGGTCGATCACCGGCGCATTGCGCCGCGTCAGCAGGCTGACCACGATCGCGACCGCAAACCCGGCCGGCACGCCGAACGCGCCCGACGCGATCGGATCGACGCCGAACCAGCGGTCGCCGAAGATGCCGGTCATCCGCGTGAAGAACGGGTAGTTGACGAAGATGTAGTAGATCGACACCGACAGCCCGGCCAGCATGCCGGCGAACGCGCCGGCCGCGGTGGTGCGCTTCCAGAAGATCGCCAGCACCAGCACCGGGAAGAAGCTCGACGCGGCCAGCGAGAACGCGGCGCCGACCAGGAACAGGATGTTGCCCGGCCGCAGCGAGGTCACGTAGGCCGCGAACAGGGCGACGCCGAGCAGCAGGATCTTGGCGGTGGTCACGCGCCGCTGCTGGCTCGCGCCCCGGTCGACCATGTGATAGAAGACGTCGTGCGACAGCGCGTTGGCGATCGTCAGCAGCAGCCCGTCGGCGGTCGACAGCGCCGCGGCCAGCGCCCCGGCGGCGACCAGGCCCGAGATCACATACGGCAGCCCGGCGATCTCCGGCGCGGCCAGCACGATCATGTCCGGCTGGATCATCACCTCGGCCCATTGCACGATGCCGTCTCCATTGACATCGCGAATGCCGAACACCGGCGGATCGATGCGCCGCCATTGCGTGACCCAGGCCGGCAGATCGGTATAGGGCGTGCCCACCAGATGGTGCAGGAACTCGTACTTGACCAGCGCCGCCAGCGTGGGCGCGCTGACGTACAGCAACGCGATGAAGAACACCGCCCAGGCCACCGAATTGCGGCTCTCCTTGACCGACGGCGTGGTGTAGAGCCGCGTCAGGATGTGCGGCAGGCTCGCGGTGCCGAGCATCAGGCAGAAGGTCAGCAGCACGAAGTTCAGGCGGTCGGTCTTGCGCTCCGCTTCCGACGGCGACGGATAGGGCTCGGTGGCCGGCACCGGCGGCTGGCTGCGTGCGAGCGCTTCCTCGCGCTGCTGGGTCCATTGCTGCAGGGCGGCGGCCGGGTCCAGCGGATAGTCGGCGCGCTCGCGCTCGACCGCCTTGATCTCGCGCAGCGGCGCATTGCGGGCGCGCAGTTCCAGCAGCCGCGCATTGAGTCCGTCGCGCACCTCGTCGAACGACTGCGGCAGCCGCGCGATGCGCTCCTGCAGCTCGATCGCCTGCTGCCGGTAGTGTTCGCGCACCGCGAGCTCGGCCGGATCGCCCAGCAGCTCGCGTTCACGCTGCCCGACATCGGTCAGCACCGTGCCGTAGCCCAGCTGCGGCACCGCCTCGCCATGATGCTTCCACGCGATCATCGACACCGTGACCAGGAAGGCCACGATCATCACGATGTACTGCGCGACCTGCGTCCAGGTCACCGCGCGCATGCCGCCGAGGAACGAGCAGACCAGGATGCCGGCCAGGCCGAAGAACACGCCGACGGCGAAGTCGACGCCGATGAAGCGCGTGACCACCAGCCCGACGCCCTGGATCTGCGCGACCAGATAGACGAAGGAACACAGCGAGGCGGCCAGCACCGCGATGCCGCGCACCGGCAGGTTGCCGCCCGGCTTGCCGTTGCCGTAGCGCGCGGCGAGGAAATCCGGAATCGTATAGCCGCCGTACTTGCGCAGATACGGCGCCAGCAGGAAGGCCACCAGGCAATAGCCGCCGGTCCAGCCCATCACATAGGCCAGCCCCTCGTAGCCGGAGGCGAACAGGATGCCGGCGAGGCCGATGAAGGACGCGGCGCTCATCCAGTCGGCGGCGATCGCCATGCCGTTGAACATCGCGGGCACGCGCCGGCCCGCGACGTAGTATTCGTGCAGGTCGGCGGTGCGGCAGATCAGCCCGATGCAGGCATAGATCGCGATGGTGATGAACAGGAAGACGTAGCCGAGCCACAGCGCGTCGGCGTTGGAACGCTCGAGCAGCCCCATCATGCCGATGAAGCCGAACAGTCCGAGCGTGAACAGGCCGTAGTACAGCAGCAGCCGGCGGCGAAAGCGCGACTGGGCCTGGGCCATGGGCGTGGGGTGGGCGGGACGGAGAGGAAGAAGGCGGCGGCAGCCAAATGCGAAGCGGGCGCCGTGATCGCGGCGCCCGCTTCGCGCGGCCCGTCTTACTTGGCCTGCCGCAGCTGTTCGAGGATCGCGGGATTCTCCAGCGTGGAGGTGTCCTGCGTGATCTCCTCGTTCTTGGCCAGCGAACGCAGCAGGCGGCGCATGATCTTGCCCGAGCGCGTCTTCGGCAGGTTGTCGCCGAAGCGGATGTCCTTCGGCTTGGCGATCGGCCCGATCTCCTTGGCGACCCAGTTGCGCAGCTCGTTGGCGATCTGCGCGGCCTCGTCGTCGGTCGGACGCGCGCGCTTGAGCACCACGAACGCGCAGATCGCTTCGCCGGTGGTGTCATCGGGACGGCCGACCACGGCGGCCTCGGCGACGATCGGGTTGGCGACCAGCGCCGACTCGATCTCCATCGTGCCCATGCGGTGGCCCGACACGTTCAGCACGTCGTCGATGCGGCCCATGATCGTGAAGTAGCCGGTTTCCTTGTCGCGCACCGCGCCGTCGCCGGCCAGATAGAGCTCGCCGCCCAGTTCGGCCGGGAAGTAGCTCTTCTTGAAGCGCTCCGGATCGCCCCAGATGGTGCGGATCATCGCCGGCCACGGACGCTTGACCACCAGGATGCCGCCGCTGCCGTCGGGCACGTCCTGCCCGGTCTCGTCGACCACCGCGGCCATGATGCCCGGCAGCGGCAACGTGCACGAGCCCGGCACCAGCGGCGTCGCGCCCGGCAGCGGCGTGATCATGTGGCCGCCGGTCTCGGTCTGCCAGAAGGTATCGACGATCGGGCAGCGGCCGCGGCCGATGTTCTCGTGGTACCACATCCAGGCTTCCGGATTGATCGGCTCGCCGACGGTGCCCAGCAGGCGCAGGCTCGACAGGTCGTACTGCTTCGGATGGACCGCCTGGTCCGCCTCGGCGGCCTTGATCAGCGAACGGATCGCGGTCGGCGCGGTGTAGAACACGCTGACCTTGTGCCGCGCGATCATGTCCCAGAAGCGGCCGGCGTTCGGATAGGTCGGGATGCCCTCGAACATCAGCTGCGTGGCGCCGGCCGCCAGCGGGCCGTAGGCAATGTAGGTGTGGCCGGTGACCCAGCCGATGTCGGCGGTGCACCAGTACAGGTCGTCGGGCTTGATGTCGAAGGTCCATTTCATCGTCATCAAGGCCCACAGCAGATAGCCGCCGGTGCTGTGCTGCACGCCCTTGGGCTTGCCGGTCGAGCCCGAGGTATAGAGCACGAACAGCGGGTGCTCCGCGTCGACCGGCTCGGCCTCGCAGGTCTCGGGCTGGCCGGCGCAGACCTCGTCGAGCCAGCGGTCACGCCCCTCGACCCAGTTGACCTTGCCGCCGGTGCGGCGATAGACCACCACGTGCTTGACCGCCTCGCAGCCGCCCAGCGCCAGCGCCTCGTCGGCGATCGCCTTCAGCGGCAGCGCCTTGCCGCCGCGCATCTGCTCGTCGGCGGTCAGCAGCGCCACCGCGCCGACGTCGACCAGCCGCTCCTGCAGCGACTTGGCGGAGAAGCCGCCGAACACGACCGAGTGCGTGGCGCCGATGCGGGCGCACGCCTGCATCGCACAGACGCCCTCGACCGACATCGGCATGTAGATGACGACGCGGTCGCCCTTCCTGATGCCCAGCGCCTTCAGGCCATTGGCCAGCTGGCACACGCGCGCATGCAGCTCGCGATAGGTGACGCGGCTCACCGTGCCGTCGTCGGCCTCGAACACGATCGCGACCTTGTCGGCGTTGCCGTTCTCGAGATTGCGCTCCAGGCAGTTGTACGAGGCGTTCAACTGGCCGTCCTCGAACCACTTGTAGAACGGCGCATTGCTCTCGTCCAGCACCTTGGTGAAGGGCTTGGACCAGACCAGCTGCTCGCGGGCATGGCGCGCCCAGAAGCCTTCGTAGTCGCGCTCGGCCTCTTCGCACAGCGCGCGGTAGGCGTCCATGCCGGAAATGGCGGCGCTCTTGGCGAACGATTCGGGTGGGGGGAATACGCGATGCTCTTGCATCACCGATTCGATGGCGGACATAGCTCGTCTCCTGAAAGGCCGGATATGGCTTCGATACTTTTGCCGCAACGCTACGCTGCGCGGCTTACTGCAACCTGACGCTGTCCTTGCCTGTCCTTTCCGTCCTCCGCGTCCCTCCCCGCTTTCAGGGCGAAGGCGCATTGCGACGCAGCAATGATGCCGGCTGCGCGGGCGCGCCGCGGGGATGGTCGCGGCGTCCGCATGTGAAGCCTAAGCCTTAAGGCTAGCATAGCTATAATCGCCCGGCGCGTGCGATGGCGCGCGCTGCCGCGCCGATCGAGGCTGGCCTGCGGCCCGCTGGCAGCGCGTTGGCAGCGCGTTGGCAGCCCGTTTTCGCCCAATATGCGGCGCGATCTCGGTCATCGCCCCGCTCGCGCGAAGTGCCACCGAGTACCGAACCCGTGCCCCCTTCCGTTCCCCTGAATGCCCTGCTGCTGGCCGCGTCGATGGCGCTGGTCGGCAGCAATGTCGGCCTTGGCAAGGCGATCGTCGCCCATGTGCCGATCCTGCTGTTCGCGCTGCTGCGCTTCGTGATCGCCATCGTCTGCCTGTCGCCGTGGTACCGGCCCGCGCGGATGCGCCGCGTGTCCCGCCGCGAGTGGTTCAACCTGTTCCTGCAGGCCTTCTTCGGGACCTTCCTGTTCACGCTGCTGATGCTCGGCGGCGTGCGCCTGACCAGCGCGATGTCCGCCGGCGTCATCACCAGCACGATTCCCGCAACGGTCGCGATCCTGTCGTGGCTGGTGCTGCGCGAACGGCTGTCGCGCCGCACCGTGCTGGCGGTGCTGCTGGCGGTGGCCGGCATCGCGGTGCTCAATATCGCCCGCGGCGGCCAGCCAGGCGGCGCGAGCGGCGATGCGCTGCTCGGCAACCTGATGGTGATGGGCGCGGTGGTCTGCGAATCGATCTACGTGATCCTGTCCAGGCGGCTGGCGCAGACGCTGGCCGCGATCGAGATCTGCGCCTATACGCATCTGATCGGCGGCCTGCTGATGCTGCCGCTGGGGCTGGTGCCGCTGCTCGACTTCGACGCGAGTGCCGTGCCGCTGCACGTGTGGGCCATGGTGCTGTGGTACGCACTGTCCGCCAGCGTGTTCTCGTTCTGGCTGTGGATGAAGGGCATCCGCCATGTGCCGGGGCAACTGGCCGGCGTGTTCACCTCGGTGCTGCCGATCGCCGCTGCGCTGTACGGCATCGTGTTCCTCGGCGAAACGCCGGGCTGGGCGCACGGCGTCGCGCTGGTCTGCGTGCTGGCGGGCATCGCACTGGCGAGCTGGCCTGGCAAGTTGGCGCGCGCGGCGGCCGCACGCGGGGACCGCGGAGGCGATGCCGGCGGCATGGAGCCCTCTCGTGTCGAGTCCGCCAGCGTCGAGTCCGCCGGCGTCGAGTCCCGACATGGCGCCACGGTACAATCCCGCGGCCGCTGACCGGCGCGCCGCATGATCGGGCGTCGGCCGGCGCGTCCTTTCCGTACCGAGCAACACAACCCCTTACGCAAAGCTAACGCAACCACCATGGCATCGAACTTATCGCCGGAGCCGCATCGGATGCGCCCGATTCCCCGTCTGATCTTCGCCTCGCGCTGGCTGCAGCTGCCGCTGTACCTCGGCCTGATCGTCGCGCAAGGCGTCTACGTCTATCACTTCCTGATGGAGGTCTGGCATCTGCTGGCCCACGTCACCGAGTACGACGAGAACAAGATCATGCTGGTGGTGCTGGGCCTGATCGACGTGGTGATGATCTCGAACCTGCTGATCATGGTGATCGTCGGCGGCTACGAGACCTTCGTCTCGCGGCTGGGCATCGACAACCATCCGGACGAGCCGGAATGGCTGGACCACGTCAATGCCGGCGTGCTGAAGGTCAAGCTGTCGATGGCGCTGATCGGCATCTCGTCGATCCATCTGCTGAAGACCTTCATCGACGCGGGACAGCGCGACACCCATACAATCATGTGGCAGGTGGTGATCCACGTCGCCTTCCTGTTCTCTGCAATCGCGATGGCGTGGGTCGACAAGATGATCACGCACTCGCATCCGGCGCTGCAGGATCGGGGGCTGTAACTCGAACTGCGCACTGAACAAAAACCGCGGCCGGCGCCGCGGTTTTTTATTGCGCCGCGGTCGTCGACCGTTTGTCCGATATTCGCGCACGATGTGGAATTAACGCAACTTTTAACGGCAGGCAGCCGCCCTCCGTCCGGGACGCGTCTGGCGAGGGGGTGTATGATTCGGGCGGAATTTTCGTCCGCTTTTGTCCGACTGCCCTCCCCCACAAGACATGACCGTCATCAAGCAAGAAGACCTGATCCAGAGCGTCGCCGACTCCCTGCAGTACATCAGCTACTACCACCCGATGGACTACATCACCAGCCTGGGCCGTGCCTACGAGCTGGAACAGAGTCCGGCGGCCAAGGACGCGATCGCGCAGATTCTGACCAACAGCCGCATGTGCGCCGAAGGCAAGCGCCCGATCTGCCAGGACACCGGCATCGTGACCGTCTTCGTCAAGGTCGGCATGGACGTGCGCTGGGACGGCGCCACCATGGGCCTGACCGACATGATCAACGAGGGCGTGCGCCGGGGCTACACCCACCCCGACAACGTGCTGCGCGCCTCGATCGTCAACCCGCCCGAAGGCGGCCGCAAGAACACCAAGGACAACACGCCGGCCGTGATCCACTACGAGATCGTGCCGGGCGACAAGGTGGACATCCAGGTCGCGGCCAAGGGCGGCGGCTCGGAGAACAAGTCCAAGTTCGTGATGCTGAACCCGTCCGACTCGATCGTCGACTGGGTGCTGAAGACCGTGCCGACCATGGGCGCGGGCTGGTGCCCGCCCGGCATGCTCGGCATCGGCATCGGCGGCACCGCCGAGAAGGCGATGGTGATGGCCAAGGAATCGTTGATGGAGTCGATCGACATCCAGGACATCATCGCCCGCGGTCCGAAGGACTGGATCGAGGAGCTGCGCGTCGAGCTGTACGAGAAGGTCAATGCGCTGGGCATCGGCGCGCAGGGCCTGGGTGGCCTGGCCACCGTGCTGGACGTCAAGATCATGGCCTGCCCGACGCACGCCGCGTCCAAGCCGGTGGCGATGATCCCGAACTGCGCCGCCACCCGCCACGTGCACTTCACGCTGGACGGCAGCGGCCCGGCCAGGCTGGAAGCGCCGGACCTGTCGCAGTGGCCGAAGGTCGAGTGGGCACCGAACACCGAAACCTCGAAGCGCGTCGACCTGAACACGCTGACGCCCGAGGAAGTGGCCTCGTGGAAGCCGGGCCAGACGCTGCTGCTGAACGGCAAGATGCTGACCGGCCGCGACGCCGCGCACAAGCGCATCGCCGACATGCTGGCCAAGGGCGAGAAGCTGCCGATCGACTTCACCAACCGCGTGATCTACTACGTCGGTCCGGTCGATCCGGTGCGCGACGAAGTGGTCGGCCCGGCCGGCCCCACCACCGCCACGCGGATGGACAAGTTCACCGAGACGATGCTGTCGCAGACCGGCCTGATCGCGATGATCGGCAAGGCCGAGCGCGGCCCGGTGGCGATCGAATCGATCCAGAAGCACAAGTCGGCCTACCTGATGGCGGTCGGCGGCGCGGCCTACCTGGTGTCGAAGGCGATCCGCGGCGCCAAGGTGCTGGCGTTCGAAGACCTCGGCATGGAAGCGATCTACGAGTTCGACGTCAAGGACATGCCGGTCACGGTCGCGGTCGACAGCAGCGGTACGTCGGTGCACAAGACCGGCCCCGCGGAATGGCAGGCCAGGATCGGCAAGATTCCGGTCGCGGCGGGTTAAGGGTCTGAGTTCGGTGAGTCTGCGGCGATAGCCATCGCCCGCGACCATCGGCCGCCCCTGCCCCTCTCCCCAACCCTCTCCCGCAAGCGGGAGAGGAAGCGCACACCGGGCAGTTTCCAACGCGATTGGTTTCCTCCCTCTCCCGCAAGCGGGAGAGGGAGCACACCCCGGGCAGTCTCCGGCGCGATTGGTTGGCTCCCCTCGCCCGCTTGCGGGAGAGGGGCCGGGGGAGAGGGCAACCGCCCCCTATTCCCCTAAGCAAGCTCTCCCCCGTGTCCCCCTTCCCCATCGGCATCTTCGATTCCGGCCTCGGCGGCCTGTCCGTGCTGCGAGAGGTGCGCGCGCTGCTGCCGCACGAAAACCTGCTCTATCTCGCCGACTCGCGCTATGCGCCCTATGGCGACAAGCCGCAGGCGTTCGTGCAGGCCCGCACGCTGCAGGCCTGCGAATGGCTGGCTGCGCAGGGCTGCAAGGCGCTGGTGGTGGCCTGCAATACGGCCACCGCGCACGGCATCCAGGCGCTGCGCGAGCGCCTGCCCTTGCCGATCGTCGGCGTCGAGCCGGGACTGAAGCCTGCGGTGGCGGCCAGCCGCAGCAAGGTGGTCGGCGTGCTGGCCACCGCCAATACGCTGGCCAGCGACAAGTTCGCGCGGCTGCTGCATTCGCTGGAGGACCAGTGCCGCTTCGTCTGCCAGCCCGGTGGCGGGCTGGTCGCGCGCATCGAACAGGGCGATGTCGACGGACCGCTGGTGCGCGAGCGGCTGCAGACGTGCCTCGCGCCGATGCTGGAAGCCGGCGCCGATACGCTGGTGCTCGGCTGCACCCACTATCCTTTCCTCAGCGAGACGGTGCGCGAACTGATCGGCGAGCGGATGACGCTGATCGATACCGGCGTCGCGGTCGCGCGGCAACTGCAGCGCAAGCTGGCCGAGCACGGGTTGGCGGCCGACGCGGGCAGCGGCGTGGATGCTGGCGCGAATCCGATCGCGGTGGCGCGCTACTGCACCACCAGCGACGCCGAACACCTGCGCCGGATGGCGCGGGCGCTGCTGCATGTCGATGCCGCGGCCGAGACTGTGGTGATCGAACCGGCGCCGATCACGCCCTGATCTCGCGCCTCCTTTCGCGGCTCCTTGCGCGCCTCCTTGCGCGGCGCCGCCCGGCGTTGTTGCCTCAGCGCACGAAGCCGACCTGACGGCGCTCCCTGACCTCCGGCTTGACCGCATGTTCCTGGCGCAGCTGCGCGAGGAATTCGTCGGGCGTCAGCGCCTCGCCCAGCAGCGCGCATTGCCGCTTGACGGTGGCAAAGTCGCCCGGCGTCAGGCCGTCGAGCCCGGCCAGCTCGCGCCGCATCGCCTCGTCGAGCGCGGACGCATCGCCGTCGAGCGCCTCGTCGACGAACATCGATTCGCGCTGCGCCGGCAGCAGCGGCATGAAGCGGATCTTGAACGAGAAGCGGCGCAAGGCGGCCTCGTCGAGCCGGTCGAACAGATTGGTGGTGCAGACGAAGATGCCGTTGAACCGCTCCATCCCCTGCAGCATCTCGTTGACCTCGGACACCTCGTAATTGCGCACCGCCTGCTGCCGGCTCTGCATGAAGCTGTCGGCCTCGTCGAGCAGCAGCACCGCGCCGTCTTCCTCGGCGCGCGCGAACATCGCCGCGATCTGCTGCTCGGTCTCGCCGACGTACTTGCTCATCAGGTCCGAGGCCCGCCGCATCATCAGCGGCAGCTCCAGCGCGGCGGCGATATGTTCGGCCAGCGCCGTCTTGCCGGTGCCAGGCGGGCCGTAGAAACACAGCGTGCCGCGGCGCCGCGCCTGCAGCGCCTGGATGATGCGCTCGACGCGATAGCGCGTCTCCAGGTTCAGCCGGTCGAGCCGGTAATGCGTGACCACCGGCCGCGTCTCCGCTTCCGGCCGCAGGCCCATCGCGCGGTCGGCGTGCTCGAGCTGGCGCAGGATCAGCGTCTCGACCGGCTCGCCGATGCCGGGCTGGGCCAGCTGGACGAAGCGCGCAGCCGATTGCACCTGCGCCGGCGTCAGCGTGCGGCGCGCCGCCAGCGACGCGATAAAGCCATCGCTGACCGCCAGTCCGCCCAGATGCTTGCGGATGATGTTCTCGCGTACCTGCGGCGGCGGAATGCGCAGCTCCAGATGGAACTGGAAGCGGCGCAGATAGGCGGGATCGATCTGCCGGATCGAATTGGAGATCCAGATCACCGGCACCGGATTGCGCTCGAGCGTCTGGTTGACCCAGGCCTTGCCGTTGACCGAACCGCGCGTGTCCTCCTGGCCGAACAGGCTCATCAGCTCGCGCGCCGAGCCCGGGAACACGTCCTCGACCTCGTCGAACAGCAGCGCGGTATTGGCGCGGCCGCGCAGGAAGGCCTGCGACACCTGCAGCGAGCGGTAACGGTCCTTGCCCGACAGGCTGTTGCCGTCGCGGTCCAGGCAGTCGACCTCGTACAGCTCGCAGCCGGCCTCGCGCGCGAGCAGCCGTGCAAATTCGGTCTTGCCGGTGCCGGGCGGCCCGTAGATCAGCACGTTGACGCCCTCGGCATGCTGGCGCGTGGCGTTGGCCAGCAGCGCGGTCAGGTAGCGGGCATCGCTCTCGACATGGGGATAGTCGGTGCTCGACAGCGTCGGCGGCGCGGCCGGCCGGGTGAACACCGCCATCATCTCGGCCTCGTCGGCGTAGTTGCCGAGCAGCACATGCAGCAGCCGGTCGGACAGCCGCATCAGGTCGCCCAGGTCGGTCACGCTGTTCTCGGGCAGCGGCTGCTCGATCAGGTTCAGCGTCTCCAGCCGCGAGCCCGGCCGCAGCGAGGCGGCGACCTGGGCCGCGGTGGCGCCGGTCAGCCCAGCCAGGATCTGGAACGCCTCCTGGCTGTGCGCGACCTTGCAGTCGACCATCACGGCGCGCAGGTCGCGCTTGTACTTGGCCAGCGCGGCGAACAGCAACAGCTTGCGCTCGTGGTCGGGCAGGTCCAGCACATGGCTGAGCATGTCGATATTGCGGACCAGCAGCACGCGCTCGCCGTCGAGCCGCGCGGCCAGCGCGGCGGCCGATACCTCGAACACGGTGAACATGTCCTTGGCATGGTGCTTGACGTACTCGTCCAGGTAATAGAACAGCGCCCCCTCGTCGAAGGCGCTGTTCCACTGGCCGTGCCGCTCGAGAAACTCCTCCGGAGCGAGCCGGCCGGCGCCGCGCCAGGCCGGCATGTCGGCGCAGCGCGCGGCGAGAAAGCGCTGCACGCGCATTACCACGCCATAGGGCCAGACCAGTTCCTGCGCGCTGACCGTCAGCACGTCGTTGATATTGCTGCGCAGATTGAAACGCGGCCCGAGCGCGCAGACCACGCGCAATGCGAACTGGGCGCACATCCAGTCGAGCGCCGTGGTGGCGCCCGCCCCGGGGGCCGCGCGCAACAGCGCCGGCCGGTCCTCGTCGATGCTGCGGGTGAAATCCATGGGCAAGGCTCCTCGTCCCGGACGAGCGACGGGGGACCGTCGCCGCCGCTTCCTTCGCCGTTTTTTTCGCTTGGTTCTCGGCCTGCTTTGCCGCTGTTCCTGCCGCGTGCTCTGTTATCGACCGCGATCGCCTGCTGTTTCGCCTGCTTCTACCGTTTGTCGCGCCGGCTGCCTGCCAGTTCACCGGGCCCTTTTTTCGTATGCTAGCTCGCTTTGCCGGGGGCGGTTAGTCGGGGCGACCCCGCAGGCATGGCCGGCAAACGACCCGGCCTTCAGCAGGGTCAAGTGGCGAGAAGGCCGACAAATAGGAATCATTATCGTTTATACTCACGCGCTGACACGCTGCCAGAGAGTGGCGCTCCCCCGGGCTTTGACTTTGAAGGAGCGTTTATCATGGAACTGCTGATTAGCCTGCTGGTTGGTTGCGGTATTTCGCTGGTGCTGTTTCGCCGTAAATAGATTGCTGGAACGGCTGCAGAACAGCCTCGGAACAGCCCAATCGCCGCGCCGCTCGCGCCCGACACACCGATGCCGCCTTCGGGCGGAAGGCCGCGCCTGCAACGCCGGTTAGCCGAAATTTGTTGTCTCACATGTTCGATCAACGTTTCCTCAAGATCACGCTTGCCGTTCTGCTTTTCCACGCCGGCCTGCTGTATCTGATTCAGAGTGGGCTCGCGCGCAAGATGACCGAAGCGGTGATCGCGCCCGAAATCATCGCCCGTATCATTCCGCTGGAACCGCCACAGCAGCCGGCACCGGAGCCGCCCAAGCCGCAACCGAAACCCGAGACGCCGCCCAAGCAGGTCAAGGTCACCAAGCCGACGCCGCAGCCCAGGCCGCAGCCGAAGCCCGAACCGCGGATCGAGCCGACGCCCGCGCTGCCGCCGACGCCGACCGCGGTCGAAGCGCCGCCCGCACCGCCGGCCCCGCCCGCTCCTCCGCCGCCGCCCGAGCCGGCACCGGTCGCCACCGGTCCGCGCGCCGTCGGCATCGGCGAGATCCAGTGCACGCCGCCGCAGCCGACCTACCCGTCGCAGTCGCGGCGGATGGGCGAGACCGGCAAGACCGTGGTGCGACTGACCACCGACGATACCGGCAAGGTCGTCAAGACCGCGGTGGTCAGCTCCAGCGGTTCGTCGCGACTGGACCAGGCGGCAATCGACGCGGTCCAGCGGATGCGCTGCAAGCCTTATGTCGAAAACGGCCGTGCGATCGCGGTCACCGCGCAGCAGCCGATCGCTTTCGAGCTGAACTGATTTGAACTGAACCCTCCATACGATTTACGACTTACCAGGAACCATCATGCAGGACCTCGGACTCAGCCATCTGTGGGCGCAAGGCGATTTCGTCATGCGTGCGACCGCCATCATTCTGCTCGTCATGTCGCTGGCGTCATGGATCGTGATTCTCACCAAGGCGTGGGATCTGGTCCGCCTGAAGAAAATGGCGCAGGGCGCGGAAAAGCGCTTCTGGCATTCGGACGATTTCGACCACGCGCTCGAAACGCTCGGCAGCAGCGAATCGAATCCGTTCCGCACGCTGGCGCTGACCGGCAAGGAAGCGGCCCAGCACCATCGCGCCAGCCAGCCGCAGCTGCATGACGTGATGGATATTTCCGACTGGCTGACCCGTTCGCTCAAGAGCGCGATCGACGACGCCGTCTCGCGCATGCAGTCGGGCCTGGCGATCCTGGCCTCGGTGGGCTCCACCGCGCCGTTCGTCGGCCTGTTCGGCACCGTCTGGGGCATCTACCACGCGCTGATCGGCATCGGCGCCTCCGGCGTGCCGACCATCGACAAGGTCGCCGGCCCGGTCGGCGAGGCGCTGATCATGACGGCCTTCGGCCTGGCGGTGGCGATCCCCGCGGTGCTCGGCTACAACGCGCTGACGCGCGGCAACAAGGCCGTGATCTCGAAGCTGAACCGCTTCGCCCACGATCTGCACGCCTACTTCGTCACCGGCGCCCGCGTGCGCCCGACCGGCGCGCGCACTGCCGACGACAACGCGGTGCGTCTCGCGGTCAAGAACTGAACTGACGCGGACCGCCCTCCGCTCGAAAGGAAGTCATCATGGCATTCGGTACCCTCGACGATGACGATGACGCAGTGATGAGCGAGATCAACATGACGCCGCTGGTCGACGTCATGCTCGTGCTGCTGATCATCTTCATCATCACCATCCCGGTGATCAATCACGCGGTCAAGATCGACCTGCCGCGTGCGACCAATCAGCCCAACGATCCCAAGCCGCAGAACATCAACCTGTCGATCGACGCGGCCGGCAAGGTGTTCTGGAACCAGCAGGAGATCGACGACGCGACGCTGCAGAACAATATCGCGCAGGCGGCGCAGCAGCAGCCGCAGCCCGAGCTGCATCTGCGCGCCGACCGCGACGTGCGTTACGAGCGTGTGGCCGAAGTGATGGCCGCCGCCCAGCACGGCGGTCTCGGCAAGATCGGCTTCATCACGGAGCCGAAGCAATAAGACCCCCAGCGGCGCGCAGTGCCGCGCCGCTTTCCCCAAGCCCCACCCGTGCGGTGGGGCTTTTTCTTTTGTGTTTCGAATGAAACCAAATGCGTTTTTTGGCCGTGTTGCCTGGTCCGGCCCGATATCATGCACAGAGTCGTTGTAATGATAACGATTCTCATTTAATATCAACACAACGACCGCAGCCCCGATCCTGGTGCCGCGAAACCGACCATCCCCGAACAGGAGCCCCATCGATGAGCACCCTAGCCTTGCCGCTGACGCAACCGCGCGAAGTCACCCGCCGCCGCCTGTCGCTGCGCCGCGTGGTGGTGAACCAGAATCCGGCGCCCAATGCGCGCCGCGAGGCCGCGGCGCCGTCGGCGATGGCGACGGTCAAGTCGGCGGTGGCCCGCCTGGAAGCGCTGGTGCGCGACAATCGCGGCGCCACTGCGGCCGCTCATGCGGCGGCTCATGCGGCCCCGGCACCGGCGGCCGAGGCGGTGCCGCTCGAAGCGCTGATGCGCGGCGCGACCACGCTGCCGATCCTGCATAACGGCGAGGTCTACACGCTGCGCAAGACGCGCTACGGCAAGCTGATTCTGACGAAGTAAGCCGCCCGCCGGGGCATGCCGCATGGTTCGGCATCCCGGCTTCGGGCTACCCGCTCCAGGACGGAGCGGGCCCGGCCGCCGCAACCGCCGGCGGCCGATGAAGAACGATCAGGCGCAGGCCGCCCGATCAGAGGCCCAGCGCGGCGATGCCGGCACGGCCGATCTGCGCATCCTCGCTGGACTTGACGCCCGACACGCCGACCGCGCCGACCACCTGGTCGCCGGCGATGATGGGCACGCCGCCTTCCAGCATGCCTTGCAGCACCGGCGCGGTCATGAACGAGTTGCGGCCGTTGTTGATCATGTCTTCGTAGATCTTCGATTCGCGGCGGCCCAGCGACGAGGTGCGGGCCTTCTCGGTCGCGATATAGGCGGAGATCGGCGCTGCGCCGTCGAGCCGCTGCAGGGCCAGCAGGTGGCCGCCATCATCGACGATGGCGATCGACACGGCCCAGTGATGGGCCTTGGCCTCGGCTTCGGCTGCGGCCATCACCTTCTTCACGTCTTCCGCAGTCAGCACGGACTTTTGCTGCATACCACTCTCCTGAATCGATAAACAATGAGCCGGCAGTATAGCGCCGGCACCACTTCGGTGACCATGACGCGCGGCGCCTTTGTCGGGCAAAACAGCCATGCCAAAAACGCAAAGGGCCCCGCAGGGCCCTTGTGATTCGGTTCGGATTCCGATCGCCGATTCGGCGATCTAGTGGCCGTGATGGCGATGTCCGTGGCCACCATGCCAGTGGCCATGCCGGCCGCCATGATAGTGCCGGCCAGGATGGCCGTAATAGCGCGGCGGGCCATAGTAGTGCGCGGGCGGCGGGCCATAGTAGCGCGGCGGCGGGCCGTAGTAGCCGTAACCAGGCCGCACGACCACCGGCGGCGGACCGTAATAGACCGGTGCGGGCGCAACTACCACGGGCGGCGGGGGATAGTAGGCAGGACCGCCGACCACGACGCCCGGCACGCCGATCACCACGCCGACGTCGACACGGGCCATCGCGGCGCCCGAGGCCATCGCAGCCAGCACGCCAAGCCCTGCGAGCAACCAACGTTTCATGATCTTGCTCCTCGCAAGGTTGATCTTGATACCCGTATTCTAGGCCTACGCCGGATCACAGGTGCAACGGCGAGTTCTACATTGTTACCGCCAGTAACATCCTTGTCGGCAAGGGTACGGGAGCGATCATGCGGCGCTTGCGTCCCGGGCGGCGACCGCCCACAATACCGGGCTTGCCGTGCGGCCGTGGAGAAATTGGTAGACTCAGCAGACTTAAAATCTGCCGCCCTTCCGGGCTTACGGGTTCGAGTCCCGTCGGCCGCACCACCCACGCCGCCAGCCCGCCCTCCTTCCGTTCTCTCCATCCTCCTCAGAGAAGCACCGCGCACAGCAGCGCGCCCGCGCCGACCAGGAATACAAACAGTAGCGCCGCCAGCAGCATCGGCTTGCGGCCCGCGCGCAGCAGGTCGCCGATCCGGGTATGCAGGCCGATCGCCAGCATCGCGCAGGCCAGCAGCCAGTTGTCGAAGGCAACCAGGCCCGGCTTCCATTCGCCCGGCACCAGACCGAAGGAGTTGATCGCCAGCACGGCGACGAAGCCCAGCGCGAACCAGGGCACCGCCGCGCGGATCCGGGCCCAATCGACGCCGCGGCGGCCTGCATCCGTGCCATGCGCGCGGTCCTCGGCACGCGGCCACAGCGCCAGCACCAGCAGCAGCGGGCCGAGCGCCAGCACACGAACCATCTTGGCCAGCACGGCGGCATCGCCGGCCGTCTCGCCTACCGCCTTGCCGGCGACGATCACCTGCGCGACCTCGTGCAGCGTCGCGCCGGTATAGATGCCGAAGGCGCGCTCGCCGACCGGCCAGTGCCACACGTTGGTCACCAGTTCGTACAGATAGGGATACAACAGCATGCCGACGGTGCCGAACAGCACCACGGTCGCCACCGCGACCGCGGTCTGCCGGTCGTCGGTGCGCGCGATCGAGGCCACCGCAATCGCGGCCGCCGCGCCGCAGACCGCGCTGCCGGCGCTGACCACCACGGCTTCCCGGCGTGTCAGCCCCAGCCAGCGGGTGCCGACCCAGACGCCGACGCACAGCGTCGCGGCCAGCATCAGCAACGGGGCCACCACCCCGCCAACGCCGAGCGCCTCGATCGAGCCGAAGGTCAGCCGCAGGCCGTACAGCGCCACGCCCAGGCGCAGCAGCGTCTGCCGGGCCAGCTGCATGCCGGGCGCCAGCGGCGCCAGCCAGTGCCGCGGCAAGGTATTGCAGGCGACGATGCCGGCGCACATCGCCAGCATCAGCGGGCTGACACCCAGTTGCGACAGCGCCGGCAGCCCGGACAGCACCAGCGCGAGCCACGCGATCGCGCCGAGCGGCGCAAGCGTCAGCAGTCGGTAACGCAAGGGAATGGCGGTGGCGGGGGCGGCGGCAGGAATCGAGGTGGTCGGCATGGCGCAGGGACGACACGGTCGTGTAGGAATGACGCCAGCGTAACTACCGCCTCTTCATCTGTAAAACAGGTAATATCGTTATTTCTTACCTGGTTTATAGATATGCAACATCGCCCCTTGCGGCTGACGCTGCGTCAGCTTGCCGTCTTCGTCGCCGTAGTGCAGCACGGCAGCACGACCGCCGCCGCCGAGGCCGTGGCGATGTCGCAGTCCGCGGTCAGCGCCGCGCTGGCGGACCTGGAACGCGCACTGGACCGGCGCCTGTTCGACCGCGTCGCCAAGCGGTTGACCATCAACGAGACCGGCCGCCAGTTCTTCCCGCGCGCGCTGTCGCTGCTGGACCAGGCGCACGAACTGGAACGCTTCGCCGCCGACGCCGGCGTGCAGTTGCGGATTGCCGCCAGCAACACCATTGGCAGTTATCTGCTGCCCGCGCTGCTGACCGGCTTCCGTCAGGCCCAGCAACAGCCCTGCGCGCTGGACCTGCGCATCGGCAACACCCACGACGTGTTGCAGGACCTGTTGCGGCTGGACGCCGATATCGGTCTGATCGAAGGGACCTGCCACGAGCCCGAACTGAGCAGCGTGCACTGGTGCGACGACGAGATGGTGGTGGTCGTGGGCGCCGGCCATCCGCTGGCACGGGCCGATGGCGATCTGGACGCGTTGCGGGAGGCGGACTGGCTGGTACGGGAGCGCGGCTCGGGGACGCGCGAGATTGTCGAGCAGCGGCTCGCCCCGCTCCTCGGACCGCTGCGCTTCGCGCTCGAACTCGGCAACGCCGAAGCGATCAAGCGGGCGGTGATGAGCGGCTTTGGCGTCAGCTGCCTGTCGCTGCATGTGGTGCGCGACGAGCTCGAACGCGGCGCACTGGTGGCGCTGCGCCGTGGCCTGCCGCGGCTGGTGCGGCCCTGGCACCTGGTCGTCCACCAGGACAAGTATCCGACCCAAGGCCTGCTGGCCTTTACCGAATACCTGCGCCAGACCGCGCCGCAGCTGGAACTGGAAGAACTGGAAGAACTGGAACAGCAGGAAGGATGAGAGCGCAATCCGGGGCCGCGGCCCCGGATTGGACGGTCAGGCCGCCTGCGCCTCGCCGGCCTCGCCCTGGCGCGCCACGTAGCGGTCCAGCCAGCGGAACAGCAGCGGATTGAGCACGATCGACAGCAAGGCGCCGGCGAGGATCAGGCTCTGCGCGCGCTCCGGCAGGATCTGCAGGAACACGCCGAGGCTCGCCAGAATGAACGAGAACTCGCCGATCTGCGCCAGGCTCGCGGCAATCGTCATGCCGGTCCGGTTCGAATAGCCGAACATCCGCACGATGCCGAGCGCCGCCAGCGACTTGCCGACGACGATGATCGATACGGTCGCCAGCACGCCCCACGGGTCGCGCACCAGCACCATCGGGTCGAACAGCATGCCGACCGAGACGAAGAACAGCACCGCGAAGGCGTCCCGCAGCGGCAGCGACTCCTCGGCGGCGCGATGGCTGAATTCGGATTCGGCCAGCACCATGCCGGCGAAAAACGCGCCCAGCGCGAACGAGACGCCGAACAACGAATAGGCGCCGAAGGCCACGCCCAGCGCGGTCGCCAGCACGCCGAGGCGGAACAGCTCGCGGCTGCCGGTCCAGACGATGCGCTCGAGCATCCATGGAATGAAGCGGCGGCCGATCACCAGCATCACCGCGACGAAGGCCGCGACCTTGCCGAGCGTCAGCGACACCGTCAGCAGGATGTCGGTGACGCTGGCCTCGGGGGCTTCACCGCCGCCGCCGGCCGGCACCAGCAGGCCCGACAGCGCCGGCAGCAACACCAGCGCCAGCACCATCGCCAGATCCTCGACCACCAGCCAGCCGACCGCGATGCGGCCCTGCTCGCTGTCGACCAGGTCACGATCCTGCAAGGCCTTCAGCAGCACCACGGTACTGGCCACCGACAGCGCCAGCCCGTAGACCAGGCCCTGCCCCCAGCTCCAGCCGAAGCCCCAGGCGACGCCCATGCCGAGCAGCGTCGCGATGCCGATCTGCGCCACCGCGCCGGGGATCGCGATCTTGCGCACCGCCATCAGGTCGCGGATGGAGAAATGCAGGCCCACGCCGAACATCAGCAGGATCACGCCCAGCTCGGCCAGTTCCGGCGCCAGCGCCTGGTCGGCGGTGTAGCCCGGCGTATGCGGCCCAACCACCACGCCAGCGCACAGGTAGCCGATCAACGGCGGCAACCGCAATCGCCCCGCCAACGCACCGAGGACAAAGGCCAGGACAATGCCGCCGACGATGGTGCTGATGAGCGGAGTAGCGTGATGCATGCGTGGTGGTTTCCTTCTGATGGCCGACGTAGCGCCGGGAAGTCGAACGGCGATCCGGTCCCGATCCGACGCGGACACGCCGCCATCGACGGAGCCTGATGCCGGCGCCGCCCGGGCGGACAATCTGCGGAAATGAAACCGAATGGGAATCGTCGCCACCGGCAGCGGCGCCCGGGGCGCGAGGCCCAGGCACGTTGCCGGCATGGTCCAGCATCGGCGACGACTAGTGCGATAGACGTAATGTATCACGCGCGCCACGGGTTAAAGCCGCGAAAAGGCGCAAGAAATACATCGTGCAGGAAAGAACCGGAGGCTGGAACCGCGAACCGGTGACGACAGCAGGGAGGAATCGATGGAGGCGGGGGTCGGAATCGAACCGGCGTACACGGCTTTGCAGGCCGCTGCATAACCACTCTGCCACCCCGCCGGGTGACCTGGATGCTGGATTGTAGCCGCTGTGGCTTCCGGGTGCCGGAGACCGATGCGGCAGCATCGCAAACTAAAAAGGGAAGCGCTGCTTCCCTTTCGGACTGGAGCGGGAGACGAGTCTCGAACTCGCGACCTCAACCTTGGCAAGGTTGCGCTCTACCAACTGAGCTACTCCCGCATGACACCTGCTGCGGCGAACCCGGAACATGCTTCCGGATCGACCAGAAAATTCTGGAGCGGGAGACGAGTCTCGAACTCGCGACCTCAACCTTGGCAAGGTTGCGCTCTACCAACTGAGCTACTCCCGCAGTGTCCTGCGTACTGCACATGCAGTAAAACGGCGCTAAATCACTGCATATAGACCGCTTCTTGCTGCATCTCGCTTCGTTCGTTTTGTTTCGTCAGAAGCGAGAACGAAATTATGCAAACATCCGACAATGAAGTCAAGCATATTTTTGCACTGATCCTCACTTTTGCGCGGCGGCCCGGGCGGCGGCCGCACTGCGCTCGCGGATCTGGGGCCAGGCCAGCTTCATGTAGTAGAACATCGACCACAGGGTCAGCACCGCGGCGACATAGATCAGCCAGCCGCCCAGCATGCCGGCGTCGATGCCCAACAGCGGCGCGTCAAACAGCAGCAGCGGGATCGCGACCATCTGGAACGTGGTCTTGAGCTTGCCCAGGAAGTTGACGGCAACGCTCTTTGACGCGCCGATCTGCGCCATCCATTCGCGCAGCGCCGAAATGGTGATCTCGCGGCCGATGATCACCAGCGCGATCAGATCGCTGACGCGGTCCAGCGCCAGCAGCGACAGCAGCGCCGCCGCGACCATCAGCTTGTCCGCGACCGGATCGAGGAAGGCGCCGAACGACGACGTCTGGTTCCAGCGCCGGGCGAGGAATCCGTCGAGCCAGTCCGTCGCCGCCGCCACGATGAAGAACACCGCCGCCGTCAGGTTCTTCGCCGGCATCGACAGCCAGGCGTCGGGCAGATAGAAGACGCCGACCACGAGCGGGATCATGGCAACGCGCAGCCAGGTCAGCAGGATCGGAATATTCATCGGCATAGGCGGGATCGGCAGGTCGAAGACGGGACAATCCCGCGATTGTCGCCGATTCCGACATCAATTGAGCATTTCCCGAAGCGAGCCCGGCCGGTTGCGTTCCGCGCCGGCGTCGGTCGCGCTGGTTGCGCCGGCCGACCGCGCCGATCGCGGCGGGCAGCCGGCGCGCCGCCTCAATGCAACTGCCGGTAGATTTCCTCGGCCAGCGTGCGCGAAATGCCGTCGACGCTGGCGAGCTCATCGACGCTGGCGGCCATCACGCCGCGGATGCCGCCGAAGCGGGTCAGCAGCTTCTGCCGCCGGCGCGCGCCGATTCCTTCGATTTCCTCGAGCCGCGACGTGGTGCGCGTCTTCGCCCGGCGCGCGCGCATGCCGGTGATCGCAAAACGATGCGCCTCGTCGCGGATCTGCGCCACCAGCATCAGCGCCGCGCTGCCCTGGCCCAGCTCCAGTGCGGGACGTCCGTCGGCAAATACCAGCGTCTCGAGCCCGACCTTGCGGCCCTCGCCCTTGGCCACGCCGACCAGCAGCCCGATATCGAGGCCCAGTTCCTCGAACACCTGGCGCGCGACCTCGACCTGGCCCTTGCCGCCATCGATCAGCACGATATGCGGCATCGCGGCGCTGCCCTCCTGGCTGCGCTCGACCAGCTTCTGGTAGCGGCGCGTCAGCACCTGGCGCATCGCCGCATAGTCGTCGCCCGGCGTGATGCCGTCGATGTTGTAGCGGCGGTATTCGCTGTTCTGCATCGCATGGTGATGGAACACCACGCAGGACGCCTGCGTCGCCTCGCCGGCGGTATGGCTGATGTCGAAGCATTCGACCCGCAGCACGCCCAGATCGTCGAGCTCGATGCCGATGGTGTCGGCCAGCGCCCGTGTGCGCGCCTCCTGGCTGCCCTGCTCGGCCAGGCGCCGCGCCAGCGCCAGCGCCGCGCCCTGCTGCGCCATGTCGAGCCAGGCGCGCCGCTGGCCCTGCGGCTGGCGCACCAGCGTGATGCGGCGGCCCGCCTGCATCGTCAGCGCCTCCATCAGCGCGCCGTCGGCCGGCGCGTGGCTGACCACCAGGATCGGCGGCACCGGCTGATCGAGATAGTGCTGCGCCATGAAGGCGGCCAGCACGTTGGCGGCGACGCGTTCGGCCATCGCGGCGCCGGACTCGACCATCTCGGCCCCGACGGTCGCCTCAGCGGCCTCAGCGGCCTCAGCGGTTTCGCCGCCCACGGGCGTGGCGACGATCTCCTCGGCCTCGTCGTCGACGATCATCGCCGCCTCGTCGACATGCGCGGGAAAATACGCCTTGTCGCCGAGGTGGCGGCCGCCGCGAACCATCGCCAGGTTGACGCAGGCGCGTCCGCCCTGCACCGCCACGGCCAGGATATCGATATCGCTGCTCTGCCCGACTTCCTCGACCGCCTGGCGCTTGAGCACCGTGGACAGCGCCCCGATCTGGTCGCGCACCGCGGCGGCCTGCTCGAACTCGAGCCGCTCGGCGTGCTGCTCCATCTTCTGCTGCAGTCCCTCGAGCACCTCCTTCTGCCGGCCCTGCAGGAAGCGCGCGGCATTGCCCACGTCGCGCGCGTAGTCCTCCTCGCTGATCGCGCCGACGCACGGCGCCGTGCAGCGGTGGATCTGGTGCAGCAGGCACGGCCGCGTGCGGTTGTTGAAGACGGTGTCCTCGCAGGTCCGCAGCTGGAACACCTTCTGCAGGATCTGCATGCTCTCGCGCACCGCATGCGCGCTCGGGAACGGGCCGAAGTACTGGTGGCGCTTATCGGTCGCGCCGCGGTAGTACGCCATGCGCGGATAGCGATGCGCCGACAGCTTCAGCAGCGGATACGACTTGTCGTCGCGGAACAGGATGTTGTAGCGCGGCGTCAGCGCCTTGATCAGGTTGTTCTCGAGCAGCAGCGCCTCGGCCTCGCTGCGGACCACCGTGGTGTCGATGCGGGCGATGCGCGACACCATCATCGCGATGCGCGGCGACAGCTGGGTCTTGTTGAAATAGCTCGAGACGCGCTTCTTCAGGTCGCGCGCCTTGCCGACATAGAGCACGCCGCCGGCCGCGTCGTAATAGCGGTAGACGCCGGGAAGGCCCGGCAGCGCGGCGATCACCGGGCGGGGATCGAAGCTGGTTTCCAGCTCCGGCTCCGGTCGCGGCTGCGGCTCCTGCGCCGGCGCGCCGGCCTGGGCAGGCACAGCCAAAACGTCGGTGGGCGCTGCACCGGCTTCGGGCAGCGCCGGCTCGGGCGTGTCGATGCGCGGCTCCGCCTCGGCGGGCGTGCCAGTGGGTTGCGGATCCGGACGTGACATCGGGGAAGGCGGCAGGGACATGCGATCGGCCGCCGCGAACGTCGAACACCTGACGCGCGGAGGCGCGAAGGCTCGCGGGGCTCTAAAATCGCAAGTTTAGAGCAATTCCGGCCATGACCATCCGCTCCTGGGACATCTTCTGCACCGTGATCGACAACTTCGGCGACATCGGTGTCTGCTGGCGGCTCGCGCGTCAGCTGGCCCAGGAGCATGGCCACGCGGTACGGCTGTGGGTTGACGATCTGGCGAGCTTTGCCCGCCTGGCGCCGGCGCTCGATCCCGCCGCCGGCCGGCAGCGGCTGGCCGGCGTCGAGGTGCGCCGCTGGACCGCGGGCAGCGACGCCGGCCTCGGTGAGCCGGGGGAAGAGATCGTGCCGCACGAGGCGGTGGTCGAGGCCTTCGCCTGCGAGCTGCCTGCGTCATTCGTCGCTCGCATGGCGCAGGCCACGCGCAAGCCGGTATGGATCAATCTCGAATACCTGAGCGCCGAGCCCTGGGTGCGCGAGCATCACGGCATGGCCTCGCCCCATCCGCGCCTGCCGCTGGTCAAATACTTCTTCTTCCCCGGCTTCGAGCCGGGCACCGGCGGCGTGCTGCGCGAATCGCTGCTGGGCATGCAGCGGCGCGGCTTCATCGACTCGCCGGCGGCGCAGGCGCGACTGTGGCACCGGCTGGGCGTCACGCCAATCGACGGCGCGCGCCGGGTCAGCCTGTTCGCCTATCCGAATCCCGCGCTGCCGGCCCTGCTGGCCCACTGGCGCGACGGCGACGAGCCGGTGCAGTGCCTGCTGCCGTCCGGCCCGGCGGCGCGGCAGGCCTTCGCCTGGGCCGGCACGGACGCCGCCGCGGCAGCGTCGCCGGCAGCGGTATGCACGCTGGGCCGGCTGCATCTGCAGCAGGTGCCCTTCCTGCCGCAGGAACAGTTCGACGAACTGCTGTGGGCCTGCGATATCAATTTCGTGCGCGGCGAGGACTCGTTCGTCCGCGCCCAATGGGCCGCGCGTCCCTTCGTCTGGCACATCTACCCGCAGGCCGACGACGCGCACCGCGTCAAGCTGGACGCCTTCCTGGCGCGCTACCGGCAGCAGATCGGCGAGCCGGCCGACGCCGAGGCGCTCACGCGCTTCTGGCATGTGTGGAACGGCGCCGCCCCGCCCATGGACGTCGCGGCCGCGTGGGATGGCCTGCGCGCCGCGCTGCCCGGACTGGCGCGCACCGCCCAGCGCTGGCAGCACAGCCTGGCCGCGCTGGGCGACCTCGCAGCGAACCTCGTAGCGTTTTGCGAAAGTCGGGTAAAATAGCGGGTTGATTTGATGGCGACCGGGCTGGACATCCTGGGTTGCCCGCACGGCGCCTTCCGGCGTTCGATCCTGCGGGCCCCGCGCGGAACTGAGCACGGATCGCGAACGCGCCGCCCCGGCGCGCTCTCGCCACGCCGAACTCCCAGACATTCTTAATTCAGGAAGATTAGTTCAGATGAAAACCGCACAGGAACTCCGCGTCGGTAACGTGTTCATGATCGGTGCCGATCCGATGGTCGTGCAGAAGGCCGAGTACAACAAGTCGGGCCGCAACGCCGCGGTCGTCAAGATGAAGTACAAGAACCTGCTGACCGACGCACCGGGCGAGGCCGTGTTCAAGGCCGACGACAAGTTCGAAGTGGTCGTGCTGGATCGCAAGGAATGCACCTACTCGTACTTCGCCGACCCGATGTACGTGTTCATGGACGCCGACTACAACCAGTACGAAGTCGAAAGCGACAACATGGGCGACGCCCTGCACTACCTCGAAGACGGCATGAACGTCGAAGTGGTGTTCTACAACGACAAGGCCATCTCGGTCGAAATGCCGACCACGCTGGTGCGCGAGATCGTCTACACCGAGCCGGCCGTCAAGGGCGATACCTCGTCGGGCAAGGTGCTGAAGAACGCCAAGATCAATACCGGTTTCGAGCTGCAGGTGCCGCTGTTCTGCAACATCGGCGACAAGATCGAAATCGACACCCGCACCGGCGAATACCGCAGCCGCGCCAACTAAGGCGAAGGCAGCGGACGAACCTGACTGTCGTCCCCGCGAAAGCGGGGACCCAGTGACTCGTAAAAAGACGCTGGATTCCCGCATTCGGGGAACGGCGTAAAAAAGGCAGCCAGACCGGCTGCCTTTTTTCATTGCCAAGAGCGCTACGGCTTAGCCGATCAGCGCCTCGTCGCGCAGCTGCCGCAGCGCGCTGCGATAGCCCGCGTCCTGCTCGAGCTTGTTCCAGTCCATCGCCTTGCCGCGCGCGAACAGCCGGCGCACGCGCCGCTGCGAGGCCTTGTCGATCGACACGTCGAGCTCGGCCAGCAACTGGTCGGCGCGCTCGGGATGATTGCAGATCAGTACCATGTCGCAGCCCGCATCCAGCGCGGCGCGCGCGCCCTGCGTGACCGTGCCCGCGACGCTGGCGCCTTCCATGCTGAGATCGTCGCTGAAGATCACGCCCTCGAAGCCGAGCTGGCCGCGCAGGATGTCCTGCAGCCAGTAGCGCGAGAAGCCGGCGGGGTTGGGATCGACCTTCGGGTAGATCACGTGGGCCGGCATCACCGAGGCCAGCGTCATGCCCATCCACTGGTACGGCCGGACGTCCTGATCGAGGATCTCTTCCAGCGTGCGTTCGTCGACCGGCACCGCGACGTGCGAGTCGGCCTCGACGTGGCCGTGCCCCGGGAAATGCTTGCCGCAGTTGGCCATGCCGGCCAGCAGCAGGCCATGGGTCAGATGGTTGGCGAGCATCGCGACCACGCGCGGATCGGCGTGGAACGCGCGATCGCCGATCACGCCGCTGCGGCCATAGTCGAGGTCGAGCACCGGCGTGAACGACAGGTCGATATCGCAGGCGCGCAGCTCGGCCGCCAGCACATAGCCGCAGGCCACCGCGGCGCGGGTCGCGGCCAGCACGTCGCGATCCCACAGCTCGCCCAGCTTCGCCATCGCCGGCAGATGGGTGAAGCCGTCGGTCTTGCAGCGCTGCACGCGGCCGCCTTCATGGTCGATGCAGATCAGCACGTCGTCGCGCAGCGCGCGAATCTCGCGCGTCAGCGACACCAGCTGCGCGCGCGACTCGAAGTTGCGCGCGAACAGGATCACGCCGCCGGTCAGCGGATGCGAGATGCGGCGCGCATCGTCGGCGTCCAGTTGCTTGCCCTTGACATCGAGCACGACCGGGCCCGGTCGCTTGCCTGCGTTCTTCTTGGTCATCGGTGAAGAGAGAAAGAGTTATCCGTGTTATCTGGGTAAGGCCACGCCCGATGCGTCGGCCGGCCCGGTCCGTTCCGCGATCGCAAAGGCGACCGCGTAGTCGTGTTCGTCGCTGACGCTGACGCGCACGGTCAGCCCGCGTTCGCTCAGCCATTGCGCCAGTTCGCCGTGGCAATGCGCATAGGGCTCGCCCGACGGCAGGTTCAGCAGTTCCATCGCGCGCCACGTCATCGGCCAGTGCATGCCCAGGCCGATCGCCTTGGAGAAGGCCTCCTTGGCGGCGAAGCGCGTCGCCAGGAAAGCCAGCCCGCGCTTCTGGACGCGGGCGCGGCGGCGATGATAGACCGCCAGCTCCTGCGGCCCCAGCACCTTCTCGGCGAAGCGCCCGCCGGTGCGGGCCATCACGCCGCGCACGCGCTCGATCTGGATGATGTCGGTGCCGACGCCGTAGATCACGCCGGAGCCTTCGGCGCGGGATAACGCGTGCCGAGCCGGGCGGCGACCATGATCGCCTTCATCTCGCGCACCGCGTTCTGCCAGCCGGCGAATACCGCGTGGGCGACGATGGCGTGGCCGATATTGAGTTCGGTGATGCCCGGCAGCGCGGCGATCGGCTGCACATTGGTGTAGTGCAGGCCGTGGCCGGCGTTGACGACCAGGCCGTGCTTCAGGCCGGTCTCGACACCGTCGGCGATGCGGCGGAATTCCAGCGCCTGCGCATCGGGCGTCTCGGCGTCGGCATAGCGGCCGGTATGCAGCTCGATCACCGGCGCGCCGCTGGCCGCCGCGGCTTCGATCTGGTCGGCCTGCGCATCGATGAACAGCGACACGCGGATGCCCGCGTCGGCCAGCTGGCGGCACGCCGCCTTGACCTGCTCGAAACGGCCGGCCACGTCGAGCCCGCCTTCGGTGGTCACTTCCTCGCGGCGCTCGGGCACCAGGCAGACGTCCTGCGGCCGGATCTCGCAGGCGATGTCCAGCATCTCCTGCGTCAGTGCGCATTCCAGGTTCATCCGCGTCGTCAGCTGGGGCCGCAGCGCGCGCACGTCGGCATCGCGGATATGGCGGCGATCCTCGCGCAGATGCAGCGTGATCAGGTCCGCGCCGGCCTCCTCGGCCCGCAAGGCGGCCTGGATCGGATCCGGATAGACGGTGCCGCGCGCGTTGCGCAGCGTCGCCACATGGTCGATGTTGACGCCGAGCGCGATGAAGCTCGAGTTCGCACCGGGATGAGCGTGGAAAATCATAGGGGGATCACAGGGCTTGCAGGTCGATCAGGATCTGCCGCGTCTTCAGCGGCACGCCTTGCAGATGATAATGCAGAAGAAAGCGCATCAGCGCGCGGCCCTGCGCGACGGTCTGCGGACGGCTGTAGTCGTCGCGGGACATGTCGAGCAGCGTCTGCCCCGACACCACGGGCCACGACGACGGATCGCTGGCATGCGCGCGCCGCACGCCGCGCTCGGGCTGGTAGACGTAGTCGAGCCCCGGCTGCACCGCCTCGCCGGTCGAGGTACAGCGATCGAAGGCGACCGCGAAGCCGGTCTCCTGCAGCAGCACGCGCTCGAACCCGCGCAGCACCAGTCCGGCCGGCTCGCCCTGCCCCAGCCGCGTCAGCGTCGCCATGTAGTGGCGGAACAGCGCCTCGTGCGCGTCCTCGCGCGGGCAGAAGCGCAGCAGCAGCTCGTTCAGATAGAAGCCAGACAGCAGCGCCTCGCCGGCGAGCGGCGGCATGCCGCCGATCCATTCGGCCTTCGTCAGCGTCTTGACCTCGCCGCGCCCGCTCCACGACAGCGAGATCGGCAGGAAATGCTGCAGCACCGCGCGCAGCGCCGAATGCGGGCGCTTGGCGCCCTTGGCGACCAGCGCCATGCGGCCGTGGTCGCGCGTAAAGACATCGACGATCAGGCTGGTTTCGCGATACGGCCAGGCATGCAGCACGAAGCCCGGCTGATTGACGACGCGCAGCTCGGTGCGCGCCGGCACGATCCGCATCGCGCGATCCATCATCGCGCGCGCGCCGGCCAGCTCGGCGCCGACGCTGTCGAGCACTTCGGCGGCTTCCTCTGCCACCGGGTCCGCGCGGCGCGCGGAGGCGGTCCCGCGCCGCGCAGGCGCCGGGACCGCCGGGCGGTCACTCATATCCGTAGGCACGCAGTCCGGCTTCGTTGTCGGCCCAGCCGCTCTTGACCTTGATCCACAGCTCCAGGTAGACCTTGCCGTCGAACAGCTTCTCCATGTCCAGGCGCGCCTCGGTGGAGATCTGCTTGAGCTTGGCGCCCTTGCTGCCGATCACCATCGCCTTGTGGGCATCGCGCTCGACCAGGATGGTCGCGAACACGCGCCGCAGCCGGCCTTCGGTCTCGAACTTGTCGATGATGACGGTGCTGGTGTACGGCAGCTCGTCGCCGGTCCAGCGGAACACCTTCTCGCGGATGATCTCCGAGGCGAGGAAGCGCTCGCTGCGGTCGGTCATCGCATCGGCGTCGTACATCGGCTCGCCTTCCGGCAGATAGGGCCGGATGATGCCGAGCAGCCGTTCGATATGGTCCCGAGTCTTGGCCGACATCGGCACCACCTCGCGGAACGGAAACTGCTGCCCCATCTTCTCGAGGAAGGGGAACATGATTTCCGAGCGCCGCTCGCCGGGCACGCGATCGATCTTGTTGACCACCAGCAGCACCGGCGTATTGCGCGGCAGCAGCGTCAGCACCTTCTCGTCGTCGGGCCCGTACTGGCCGGCCTCGACCACGAACAGCACCAGGTCGACCGACGACAGCGTCGAGGTCACGGCGCGATTGAGCGAGCGGTTCAGCGCGCTGGCATGCCGGGTCTGGAAGCCCGGCGTGTCGACGAACACGTATTGGGTGTCGTCGGTGGTCTGGATGCCGACCAGCCGGTGGCGCGTGGTCTGCGCCTTGCGGGAGGTAATGCTGATCTTCTGGCCGACCAGCGCATTGACCAGGGTCGACTTGCCGACGTTGGGCCGTCCGACGATGGCCACGGTGCCGCAGCGGAATGCCGCGGGCGGATTTGCCGCGGCGGAGTCGGTGGACTCCGGCTGCGGGCGGTTCGATTCGGTCATTCCTTCAACCTGAGAGACAACTGCGGATCCGGGGGAACGGGCTGCTTGCGGGTCTTGCCGGTGCGTTCGGCGCGGCTGCGCTTGAGCAGCTGGGGCACCAGCCGCTGCACCTCTTCCAGCGCCAGCTTGGCGGCCGCCTGTTCGGCGGCGCGGCGCGAGGCCCCGGTGCCGAATACCTGCACCTCCAGTTTAGGCACGATGCATTCGACTTCAAATTGCTGGTTATGGGCGGCGCCATGGGTGGCGATCACGTTGTACTGGGGCAGCGCGATCTTGTGGCCCTGCAGGTATTCCTGCAGCAGCGTCTTGGCGTCCTTGCCGAGCGTACGGGGGTCGACCTGTTCGAGGATCGGGATATAGAGCTTGCGGATCAGGCTGCGGGCGGCCTCGAAACCGGCGTCGAGAAAGACTGCGCCGACGATGGCTTCGAGGGCGTCCGCGAGGATCGAGGGCCGGCGGAAGCCGCCGCTTTTCAGCTCGCCCTCGCCCAGCCGCAGCGACTCGGACAGCTGCAGCATCTGCGCGATCTCGTACAGCGCCTGCTGCTTGACCAGATTGGCCCGCACGCGCGACAGATCGCCTTCGTCGAGCTTGCCGAACATGCCGTACAGCATGTCGGCGACGGCGCAGTTCAGCACCGAGTCGCCGAGAAATTCCAGCCGCTCGTTGTGCTGCGCGCTATGGCTGCGGTGCGTCAGCGCCTGCTGCAGCAATTCGGGCTTGCTGAAACGGTAGCCGAGTCGTTGCTGCAAGGCGTCGAGGTTCATGTCAGTACTGCGTTCCCGAAGAGGTAGTCGAATGGCGCGCTCCGGCCGGCGGCCGCCGTTTATTGGAACGACCCCACCCGGCCCAGGTTGCCGAGATTCATCCAGATCAGGAATGCCTTGCCGACGATGTTCTCGTCCGGCACGAAGCCCCAATAGCGCGAATCCAGGCTGTTGTCCCGGTTATCCCCCATGACGAAATAGTGACCCGAAGGCACCTTGCAGGTCACGCCCTGCTGATTGTAAGTGCAGTTTTCGCGGAAGGGAAAATCCGGGTCGGCGCCCGCCACGAAGGCCGGGCGGTCGGCGTCATTCAGGATGCCATGGGGCGCGCCGCCCGGCAGGGTTTCCTTGTAATGCCTGGAATACGACAGCCGCTCCTCGTCCAGATACTCGGGCAGCGCGTCGTATTGCGCCGGCTTGCCATTGACGGTCAGCCGCTTGTTTTCATAGCTGACTACATCGCCGGGCACGCCGATCACGCGCTTGATGTAATCGAGCGACGGGTCCTTCGGATAGCGGAACACCATCACGTCACCGCGCTGCGGCTCGCCCAGCGACACGATCTTCTTGTTGATCACCGGCAGGCGCAGGCCGTATTCGTACTTGTTGACCAGGATGAAATCGCCGATCAGCAGCGTCGGGATCATCGAACCGGACGGGATCTTGAACGGCTCGACCACGAACGAACGCAGCACGAACACCGCCAGGATCACCGGGAAGAAGCTGGCCGAATATTCGAGCCACCAGGGCTGGCGCAGCTTTTCCTCGGCCAGCCGGCTGCGCGAGGATTCGAACTCGGTGCCGGAGCCATGCCCCGGCATCGCGGCGCGGCGCGCATCGAATTCGGCCAGGGCGGCCTGCGCCGATACGCGGCGCTGCTTCTGAAAGACCAGCTTGTCGGCCACCCAGGCAATACCGGTGATGACCACCAGCACAAAAAGGATCAGTGCAAAATTCATGACGGCTAGATCGTTGGCGAAGTCTTATTGGTGCGGACCGGAGGGCATCGGGGCTGCGCCGGCGTTGCGCCGGTTCGCCACGCTTGCCGTCCGGCGCGTCATTTCTCTTCCACCTGCAGAATGGCCAGGAACGCTTCCTGCGGAATTTCGACCGTGCCGACCTGCTTCATGCGCTTCTTGCCGGCCTTCTGCTTTTCCAGCAGTTTCTTCTTGCGCGAGATATCGCCGCCATAGCATTTGGCCAGCACGTTCTTGCGCAGCGCCTTGACGTTCTCGCGCGCGATGATGTTCGAGCCGATCGCCGCCTGGATGGCGACGTCGTACATCTGGCGCGGAATGATTTCACGCATCTTGGCGGCGACCTCGCGGCCCCGGTACTGCGAATTGGAACGGTGCACGATGATCGAGAGCGCATCGACCTTGTCGCCGTTGATCAGGATATCGACCTTGACCACATCGGAAACGCGGTACTCCTTGAACTCGTAATCCATCGACGCATAGCCGCGCGACACCGATTTGAGCCGGTCGAAGAAATCGAGCACGATCTCGGCCATCGGAATCTCGTAGGTCAGCTGCACCTGCTTGCCGTGGTAGCTCATGTTGACCTGCGTGCCGCGCTTCTGCGTGCACAGCGTGATCACCGCACCGACGTAGTCTTGCGGCATGTACAGGTTGACCGTGACGATCGGTTCCAGGATCGCGTCGATCTTGCTCGGGTCGGGCATCTTGGCCGGGTTCTCGACCTGGGCCATGGTGCCGTCGCGCATCTGCACCTGGTAGACCACCGTCGGCGCGGTGGTGATCAGGTCCATGTCGAACTCGCGCTCGAGCCGCTCCTGCACGATCTCCATATGCAGCAGGCCGAGGAAGCCGCAGCGGAAGCCGAAGCCCAGCGCCTGCGAGACTTCCGGCTCGAACTGCAGCGAGGCATCGTTCAGGCGCAGCTTTTCCAGCGATTCGCGCAGCGCCTCGTACTGGTTCGCCTCGACCGGATAGAGGCCGGCGAACACCTGCGGCTTGACTTCCTTGAAGCCGGGCAGCGGCGCCTCGGCCTTGCGCGCCACCGTGGTGATGGTGTCGCCGACCTTGGCGGCCTTCAGTTCCTTGATGCCGGCGATCACGAAGCCGACCTGCCCCGCCGACAGCGCCTCGCGCTGGATCGACTTGGGCGAGAAGATGCCGACCTGCTCCACCAGATGCTGCGAGCCGTTGGCCATCAGCAGCACCTTGTCCTTGGGACGCAGCGTGCCGTTGACCACGCGCACCAGCATGACCACGCCGACGTAGTTGTCGAACCACGAATCGATGATCAGCGCCTGCAGCGGCGCGTCCGGATCGCCCTTGGGCGGCGGCACCTTGGCGATCAGCGCCTCGATCACGTCCTCGACGCCCTGGCCGGTCTTGGCCGAGCACGGGGTCGCGTCGTGCGCGTCGATGCCGATCACGTCCTCGATTTCCTGGATCGCGTTGTCGGGATCGGCCTGCGGCAGATCGATCTTGTTGAGCACCGGCACCACTTCGACGCCGAGCTCGATCGCGGTATAGCAGTTGGCCACGGTCTGCGCCTCGACGCCCTGCGAGGCGTCCACCACCAGCAGCGCGCCCTCGCAGGCGGACAGCGATCGGCTGACTTCGTAGCTGAAGTCGACGTGTCCCGGGGTGTCGATCAGGTTCAGGTTGTAGACCTTGCCGTCGCGCGCCTTGTAGCTGAGCGCCGCGGTCTGGGCCTTGATCGTGATGCCCCGCTCCTTTTCGATATCCATCGAATCCAGGACCTGGGCCTCCATTTCGCGGTCGGAAAGGCCTCCGCACAGCTGGATGATGCGATCGGCCAGGGTCGATTTCCCGTGGTCGATATGGGCAATGATCGAAAAGTTACGGATATGGTCCATCGGTTGGTCAGGGGAGCGCCGCGGCAGCGCATTGGCAACGGGCGATGGCGACGTACGCGCATCCGGCCGCGGCACAGCATGTCATGGGCGGAGGGACGGGCGGCCCGCCGGGCGCGCCTGGGCCCGGCCGCAGGTTGGTGGCGCGCGCCCGACCGTTCCCACGGTCGGCGGCTTTCGCGCCAGACGGCGATTTTACCGGATTTTCAAGGGGGTCCCGCAGCTCAATCGCGCAGCGGAACGGGAAAATGCGGAGCGGCCGAAATCGGTGGGGTGATCCCGTCGTCCCCACGCAGCGGGAAACCCGGCGGCGCGCGCGATGTGCGCGCGGAAAGACGCCAGGCCCCCGCCTGCGCGGCGACGACGGTGGGACGACGCGGGGACGGCGGTCAGCGCGCTGCGCCGCCGTTCGGGCGCAGCGTCAGCACCTGGGTCGCGTCGCCGCGGCGCACGAAGATCGCCGCCATGCGGCTCTTGTCCAGGCCCCGCACCAGCTCGTTGAACTGGCGGGCGCTGGTCACATCGGTGTCGCCCAGGCGCAGGATCACGTCGCCCGGCCGGATGCCGGCGCGCGCCGCGACCCCTTCGGCCGCCTGAACCTCGACGCCCGACTTGATCTTCAGCTCGCGCAACCGGGCCTCGGACAGGTCGCCGACCACGAGCCCCAGCGCATTGGGCTTGGCGCCTGCCGCGCCTTCGTCGCCCGGCGTGGTGCCGGCGCGCGGACGCGGCTTGGCATCCGGCTCGAGCTCGGCCACGGTGATCGTGACCTCGCGCGTCCCCCCCTTGCGCCACAGCTGCATCGGCACCCGCGAGCCAGGCTTGGTCTCGCCGACCAGGCGCGGCAGGTCCGACGCGCGCTCGATATCGCGGCCGTTGAACTTCAGGATGATGTCGCCCGCCTCGATACCGGCCTTCTCGGCCGGGCCGCCAGGCTCGACGCTGCCGACCAGCGCGCCGCGCGCGCGGCCCAGGCCCAGCGAATCGGCGACCTCCTTGGTGACATCGCCGATCGCCACCGCGATCCGGCCGCGCGTGACCTTGCCGGTCGACTTCAACTGCTCGCTGACGCGCAGCGCCTCGTCGATCGGAATCGCGAACGAGATGCCCATGTAGCCGCCGCTGCGGCTGTAGATCTGCGAGTTGATGCCGATCACCTCGCCGCGCAGGTTGATCAGCGGCCCGCCCGAGTTGCCCGGGTTGACCGCCACGTCGGTCTGGATGAACGGCAGGTAGTCGCCGGTGTCGCGGCCCTTGGCCGACACGATGCCGGCGGTCACGCTATTGTCCAGGCCGAACGGCGAGCCGATCGCCAGCACCCATTCGCCGACGCGGATCTTGTTCGAATCGCCCATCTGCAGGCGCGGCAGGCCATTGGCATCGACCTTGAGCAGCGCGACGTCGGTGCGGCGGTCGGTGCCGATCAGCTTGGCCTTGAACTCGCGCTTGTCCGGCAGCGTGACGTAGATGGTCTCGGCGTCGGCGACCACGTGGGCGTTGGTCATCACGTAGCCGTCCGCGCTGATGATGAAGCCCGAGCCGACCCCGCGGCTCTGCTCCTCGCCCTGTGGCGGCTGGCCGCGGCGCGGCGTCCCCGGCGGCGTGGGCGCGCCTGGCATCGGGATGCCGAAGAAGCGCCGGAAGAACTCGGCCATCTCCTCGTCCTCGGGCGTCATGCCGCGCGAACGGACGCGCTCGGTGGTGCGGATGTTGACCACGGCGGGGCTGACGCGCTCCACCAGGTCGGTGAAGTCGGGCAGGCTGTAGTTCGAGGCGGCGGCCTGCGCATGGACCGGCGTGGCCAGCATGGGACCCGCCGCCAGCACGGCGGCCAATGCCATGGTCCTGGCCACGGCGTAATAGTTTGACGACATGGTCGACTCCCGCGAGTTCAGCGTAACAGGGTAAGCAAGCCGGGGCGTCCGGTCCAGTCGGGGCCAGCCCGGAGGGTGTCCGCGGAATATCCGGAGAATGCCCAGCGTGTGCGGGCGGGCGCGCCGGCGGCGCCCCGCAGCCCGGCTCAGCGTGGCTTGGGCGCGCGGTATTCCACCGCGGCCGCGAACTGCTTGACCGTGGCCGCCGGCACTTCGCCGACGACGGTGATCCAGAAATCGGCGACCTTGCGCACCACCACCTGGGTCGCGCCCAGCGAGGCGACGCCCTCGCGCCGCACCCGCTGATCCGATACCGGTTCGATGAAGACCGACAGCCCCGTCAGGCCATCGCTGTAGACGACCTGCAGCACCTCGAACACCTGTTCGCGGCCGCTGCCTTGCGCGCTGCGCAGATCGCCCAGCGGGCGGCGCACCTCGCGAATCTTCTGGAAACCCTTGACCGGCACCGCGATCAGCCAGCCCTCTTCGGCGATATTGGCCGGCTGGTAGTTGATCTCGTAGCGCTGCCAGCTCGCGGCGCTCTTGATCGCGCCGAGGATCTTCTGCTTTTCGGACGGCACGCCGATCTCGATCTGCGAGAACGCGACTTGCTCGAGCACCTTGCCGCCCTCGCCGATGGTCTGCGCGCGCATCAGCAGGCCCGAGTGCTTCTCGGCCCAGAGGCGGACCGCATAGCGGGCGCCGTCGTGCGGCACCAGCGAAAAGACCTCGCACTCCATCCCGGCGACGCGCTCGGGCGACAGCCTGCGCATCTCGTAGAGATCCAGCACATCGCCCTTGTTGGTGGCCAGCAATGCCGGGAAGCGGTCCTTGGCGTCCTGGCGCTCGACGACCACGAGCTTGGCCTCGGGGATCAGGCTATGGACGATGTCGTTCTGGCGCAGCACTTCGCGCGGCTTGCCGTCGAGCGTCTCGAGCCGCTCGTACTCGTTGTGCACCAGATCGCTGAAATGCTGGATGCGCGACGCATGCATGACGCTGCCGCGCTGGTAGATCAGAGTACCGACGTAGTTTTCGCGCTGCGCGGCGCGGTGGATCTTGCCAAGCCAGGCCGCGGCATCGCGGCGCGCCAGCGTGGGCTCAGGCGTTTGCGCCGTCGCCACCGCGGCCGTCAGGCACAAGGCGAGAAAAAAGGACCTCCTCAGGGCCCTTATTCCTTGTGCGCCCGCTGCATGGGCGGGCGCCCATCCTTTTTGCATGTCCGGCATTATTCCTGCGTGTTGTCCTGAGAGAAGCTTGCACTATTGGCGACGTTGCGCATGGTCGGCACCATGGCATTGGTCGTCACGGACACCCGGTGAGCCCGCAGGTACTCGTCCAGGCGCGGATCGCGAATCATCTGGCCGGCGTCGGCGGCGACGGTCAGCACGCCGCTGGCCTTGGGCGCCGTGGGCACGCCTTCACTGGTGCTGGCGACGATGGCGCCGGGCGCGGCCGGATCGGCATCGCGCATTTGCGGCACGACCACCCAGCTGACTGCAGCGACGGCAGCCGCGATCGCGGTGCCCGGCATCACGCGGCGCACCCACGACGGGCGCAGCAGAAGACGATGGCGGCGCACCGGCGCATCGGCCAGCGCGGCGGGCGCCAGCAGGTGCGGCTCGTCCTCGAGACGGCTTGCGAAGCGCGACACGAAGGCCGCGGTCGAGCCGGCATGGGCGAGTTCCTCGGAACGCAGCGTGTCGCCGATCAACTGGAACACCGACCATTGCTCCTGGCCCGGCTCGCTCTTGGCGAGCGCCAGCACGGCTTCGAATTCATGCGGCGCCAGTTCGCCGTCGATCAATGCGGAAATCTGCTCCGCTGCCTCGGGCGCATGAACCGATTGCCTGTGAGCCTGACCCATTTCCAACCCCTCGATAACCATCGAACACCGAACAATCCCGTCACAATACTGTCGCTTCTCGATGCAGGAGCAGGCTGCAACGCTGGCCGCACGACATGTCTTTGACTTCTACCACCGCTTGCCCTCTGCCGTTCCCAGCAGCGGGCGCAATTTTTCCGCAATCGCTTCGCGTGCCCGGAAGATGCGCGATCTGACCGTACCGATCGGACACCCCATCGCTTCGGCGATTTCCTCGTAGCTGAGGCCTTCGATTTCGCGCAGCGTGATGGCGGTTCGCAATTCTTCCGGCAGGGCCTCCATGGCGCGGTTGACGGTGTCCGCCACCTGGCGCGTATGGAGCATCGACTCCGGCGTATTGATATCCCTTAGTTGCTCACCATCCGCAAAAGTTTCAGCCTCTTCGGCATCGATGTCGCTGGACGCTTCCGGCCGCCTGCCTTGCGTGGCCAGGTAGTTCTTGGCCGTATTGACAGCGATCCGGTACAACCAGGTGTAAAACGCCGATTCCCCGCGGAATTGGGGCAAGGCGCGATATGCCTTGATAAAGGCATCCTGCGCCACGTCCTCCACTTCAGCGGGGTCCCTGACCAGACGCGAGATCAACCGGATGATCTTGCGGTGGTATTTGGCCACCAGCAGTTCAAAGGCCCGCTTGTCGCCCTGCTGGACGCGTTCAACAAGGAGCTGGTCGGCTTCGCGTTCGCTCACGAATAGTTCACCTGCAGTGTATCTCTTGGTATCGCCGTCAAAACAAACGTTGTATTTTACCTACGCCATACCCCGCGAAACGTCCGCAGAGCGAAAAGCGTATTGACAGCCGGGGCGAATGCCACCGGGCGTCAGTATGCATTAAGCGGCACCGCTTGGGCCGCCTATCGCGCTCAAAGCGATCCGGGAGCCCCATGCAACGCGCGCAGCAGCGCCCGCCGCGAGACATCGGCCGCGCAATTCCGGCCATCCGGAGCGCCAGCGCTGCTCATCAGCAGCACGCGCGGCACGCCGGCTTCCGCCGCCTGCGCGGGCACCAACCGCAGCACCGCCGCGATCCCTCCCAATCGCCAGCACGCCACGACACGTGCCCTCGCCTCGCCGCCCTCGGGCAACGCGACGACGATCTGCGCCGCCGAACCGCCCGGTGCAATGCCGACAAAGCGGCATGCCGCCGCTCGCCATCCGCCTCGCCACGCCCGGACACCCGACAGCACGGCCGCCGCTGCGAGGACCGCCCACCACAGCGGGCCCGTCTCGCCCGCCGCCCAACCCTCCCCCGCCCGCCACAGCAGCCACAGCAACGCGGCAAGCTCGCAGCCCAGGAACGCCGTCAGCAGCCAACGCTGCGGATGACGCCCCGGGGACGGGAAGCAAGGGAGCGGCCGGCGGGCGCCGGCTTCAGGCACGACGGAAGACGAGCGTGCCGTTGGTACCGCCGAAGCCGAAGTTGTTCTTGACGGCCACGTCGATCTTCATTTCACGCGCGGTGTTCGGCACGTAATCGAGATCGCACTCGGGGTCCTGATTGAAGATGTTGATCGTCGGCGGCGCGACCTGGTGATGCAGGGCCAGCACCGTGAAGACCGACTCCAGGCCGCCGGCGCCGCCCAGCAGATGGCCGGTCATCGACTTGGTGGAGTTCACCGCGATCTTGTAGGCATGGTCGCCGAAGGCCAGCTTGATCGCGTCGGACTCGTTCTTGTCGCCCAGCGGCGTCGAGGTGCCGTGCGCGTTCAGGTAGTTGACTTCGTCCGGGTTGACGCCCGCGTTCTTCAGCGCGTTGACCATGCAGCGGCGCGGACCGTCGGTGCTCGGCGCCGTCATATGGAACGCGTCGCCGCTCATGCCGAAGCCCGACAGCTCGGCGTAGATCTTCGCGCCGCGCGCCTTGGCCGACTCGTATTCCTCGAGCATCATCACGCCGGCGCCCTCGCCGAGCACGAAGCCGTCGCGGTCGACATCCCACGGGCGCGAGGCAGCCGCCGGATCGTCGTTGCGGGTCGACAGCGCGCGTGCCGCGGCGAACCCGCCGATACCGAGCGGCGACACGGTCGATTCCGCGCCGCCGGCCAGCATGGCGTCGGCGTCGCCAGCCTCGATCAGGCGCGCGGCCAGGCCGATGCTGTGCAAGCCGGTGGTGCAGGCGGTCACGGCGGCCAGGTTCGGGCCCTTCAGGTTGTGGTTGATCGACAGGTGGCCGGAGATCATGTTGATGATCGAGCCCGGCACGAAGAACGGCGAAATCCGCCGCGGACCGCGATTGGTCAGCTCCGCGTGCGTGTCCTCGATCATGGGCAGGCCGCCGATGCCCGAGCCGACCAGCACGCCGATGCGATCGGCGTTGGCCTCGGTCACTTCCAGGCCGCTGTCGCGCAGGGCCTGGGTGCCGGCCGCGATGCCATAGTGGATGAAGGTATCCATATGGCGGGCTTCCTTCGCGGGAATGTAGTCCTCGACGTTGAAGCCCTTCACTTCGCCGGCGAAATGCACGGCCAGCGCGGAGTGATCGAATTTGGTGATGGTGGCAATGCCGGACTTGCCGGCAACCAGATTGGCCCAGCCTTCGGCAACCGTGTTTCCGACCGGAGACACAAGGCCGAGCCCGGTGACGACGACGCGACGACGGCTCACTATGATTTCCTACGGGTGGATGAGGCAAGGCGGAACGGGCGGCAGCCCGCGGCACCGTCAAGGCGCCAAGGCGATTCCGCCGCGCCGGCAGGCCGGCGCATCGGCCAGCCTTCCGGCCGGACTGACGGCGCGAATCCCCGCCGGCAGCTCAGCGGCACGATGGCCGATGATGGAGCCAGCTTCGGCCCCACCGCAACTCCGCTTGCTCGAACAAACGAAAGCCACAGAAAACGGCACAACGGGATCTGACGACCCCTCCGCCCGTTTTCTGTGGCCCGGAATCCGGATACGACAGGCTTAGGCCTTGACGTGCGCCGACGCGTAGTCGATGGCCTGCTGCACGGTCGTGATCTTTTCGGCTTCCTCATCGGGAATTTCCATGCCGAATTCATCTTCCAACGCCATCACGAGTTCGACCGTGTCGAGCGAGTCGGCGCCGAGGTCGTTCACGAACGAGGATTCGTTCTTGATGTCGGCTTCGGCGACGCCGAGTTGCTCTGCCACGATCTTCTTGACGCGTTGTTCGATATTGTCCATTTAGCCCTCCAGGGAAGTTCGACAAAAAAGTGGGCGCATTTTAGCAGGTTTGGCCTCTGAAAATGCCGTCCGCAGTCTTTCGCAAGAAATGCACCCGTTCTTCTAAAAAAGGGGGTGACGCCAGGGCGTCGCGCCCCCCTCAGTTCATATACATGCCACCGTTGACATGCAGCGTGGTGCCGGTCACATAAGCCGCCTGCGGACCGGCCAGGAAAGCCACCGCATTGGCGATGTCCTCCGGCTGACCGAGCCTGCCGAGCGGAATCTGGGTCTTGAGCGCGGCATGCTGCTCTTCCGACAGCACCTTGGTCATATCGGTATCGATGAACCCCGGTGCGACGCAATTGACAGTGATGTTGCGGCTGCCGATTTCGCGGGCCAGCGCGCGCGTCATGCCTTCCACGCCCGCCTTGGCCGCAGCATAGTTCATCTGGCCCGGGTTGCCGGTCGAACCGACCACCGAGGTGATGTTGATGATGCGTCCGCCGCGGGCCTTCATCATCGGCCGCAGCACACCGCGCGACAGGCGGAATACCGCCGACAGATTGGTGTCGATCACCGCGCTCCAGTCCTCGTCCTTCATCCGCATCGCCAGCTGGTCCTGCGTGATGCCGGCATTGTTGACGAGGATGTGGATGCCGCCGTGATTCTTGACGATCTCGTCGATCAGCGCCTCGCAGCGCGCCGCGTCGTTGACGTCGAGCACCGCGCCGGCGCCCTTGAGCTGCTCGGCCGCCAGGTATTCGCCGATCGCGGCGGCGCCCTTCTCGCTGGTGGCCGTGCCGATCACCAGCGCGCCCTGCCGGGCCAGTTCCAGCGCGATCGCGCGGCCGATGCCGCGCGAGGCGCCCGTCACCAGCGCGACCTGATTATCCAGGGTCTTGCTCATCCCGTTGTTTCTCCTTGTTGCGGTGCGTGCGGATCAGCCGCCCACCAGCACCAGCGTGTCCTGCAGCGAGGCCGGATCGACGATGGCGCCGCCGGCCAGATTGCCGTCGATGCGCTTGGTCAGCCCGGCCAGCACCTTGCCCGGACCGCATTCGATCACATGCGTGACGCCGTCGGCGGCCATCTTCTGCACCGACTCGACCCAGCGCACCGGCGCCGCGGCCTGACGCACCAACGCGTCCTTGATCGCCTCGGGATCATCGACGATGGCGACGTCGACGTTGTTGATCAGCGGAATCGACGGCGCCGAGAACGTCAGGCCGGCCATGCGCTCGCGCAGGCGGTCCGAAGCGGGCTTGAGCAGCGACGAATGGAACGGCGCCGACACCGGCAGCGGCAGCGCGCGCTTGGCGCCCTTGGCCTTGGCGATTTCGCAGGCCCTCTCGACCGCCGCCTTGGCGCCGGCGATCACGACCTGCGCCGGGGCGTTGAAATTGACCGCCTCGACCACGCCGGCCGCCGAGGCCTCGGCGCAGGCGGCGCGCACGTCGTCGTCGGACAGGCCGAGGATCGCGGCCATGCCGCCCTCGCCCACCGGCACCGCTTCCTGCATCGCCTGCGCGCGGAAGCGCACCAGCGGCACGGCGTCGGCAAACGCAATCACGCCGGCGGCGACCAGCGCCGAATACTCGCCGAGGCTATGGCCGGCCACCAGCGCCGGAGCCGGACCGCCGGCGTCGAGCCAGGCACGGTAGATCGCCACCGCGGCGGTCAGCATCACCGGCTGGGTGTTGGTGGTCAGGTTCAGCTCTTCGGCCGGACCTTCGGCGATCAGGCGCGCCAGGTCCTGGCCGAGCGCGTCGGACGCTTCCTGCAGCGTCGCGCGCACCACCGGGTTGTCGGCGAAGGCATTGAGCATTCCGACCGACTGCGAGCCTTGGCCGGGGAAGACGAATGAGAATTTCATCGGTTTCCGATCGGTTTGAAAATGGAATCGTCGGCGCCATCGCGCATCGGCCGCGCACCTCATCGTGCCGCGCCCCGATACCTGGCACCGGCTTGCGAATTACATGCGCAGCAGCACCGCGCCCCAGGTGAAACCGCCGCCCACGCCTTCCATCAGCACGTGGTGGCCGGGGCGGATGCGTCCGTCGCGCACCGCGACGTCGAGCGCCAGCGGGATCGACGCGGCCGAGGTGTTGCCGTGTTCATGCACGGTCGCGATCATGCGCTCGAGCGGCAAGCCGAGCTTCTTCGCGGTGCCCTGCATGATGCGGATATTGGCCTGGTGCGGAATGAGCCAGTCGAGCTTCTCGGCGGGGAAGTCCGCCGCGGCCAGCGTCTCGCGCGCGACCTTGTCGAGCACGCTGACGGCGAGCTTGAACACCGCCTGTCCATCCATGTGCAGGAAGGCATTGCCGGTGATATTGCCTGCCGCGACATTGCCCGGCACGCACAGGATATCGACGTGGCTGCCGTCGGCGTGCATCGCCGAGGACATCACGCCGGGTTCGTCCGACGCGGTCAGCACCACCGCGCCGGCGCCGTCGCCGAACAGCACGCAGGTGGTGCGATCGTTGAAGTCGAGGATGCGCGAGAACACTTCGGCGCCGATCAGCAGCACGTTGCGATGCGAGCCGCTGCGGATGAACTTGTCGGCGGTGGCCAACGCATAGGCAAAGCCGGAGCAGACGGCCTGCAGGTCGAACGCCGCGCAGTGGTTCGTGATGCCGAGCTTCTGCTGCACCAGGCAGGCGGTGCTCGGGAACACGTAGTCGGGCGTCGACGTGGCGACGATGATCAGGTCGATCTGCTGGCGGTCGATGCCGGCCGCTTCCAGCGCGCGCTCGGCCGCCTTGACGGCCAGATCGCTGCTGGTCACATCGGGCTCGGCCCAGTGGCGCGCCGAGATGCCGCTGCGAGAGACGATCCACTCGTCGCTGGTCTCGATGCCCTTCTCGGCCAGCTGCGCCGCGAGCTCGTGATTGGTGACGCGCCGCGGAGGCAGGTAGCTCCCCGTGCCGATGATTTTTGCGTAGCTTGTCATGTGGTGTCGGATCGTATTGCCGGACTCAGCGCGACCCCGGCGCGGCGGCTTGCCGGCCTGGCCGGTGCTGGCGCGCGGGGCGTGGGACCAGGGGCACCGGCGTCGCCGCTGCCTCGGTGATGCTGGGCAGGATCATGCGGCGTGTGCGCTGCGACCCGCGCTGGGCGGGTCCGTCTCCTGGCCCGCGGATGCGGTGCCCGCGGTGCTCGTCTTGTTGGCGAACGCCTGCGAAATCCGGGCGATGACGCCATTCCTGGCCGCATCATACCCGCGTTTGATTGCCCACTCAAAAGAGTGGGCATCGGCGGAACCGTGGCTCTTGATCACCAGCCCGCGCAGCCCGAGCAGCGAGGCGCCGTTGTAGCGGGCCGGATCGAGCCGGCGCGCCAGCCGCGTCAGCACCGGCATCGCGATGCCGGCCAGCAGCTTGGTGAACCAGGAGCGGGTGAATTCCTCCTTGATCATGCTGCCGATCATCTTGGCCAGGCCCTCGGTGCTCTTGAGCGCCACGTTGCCGACGAAGCCGTCGCACACCACGATGTCGGTGGTGCCCTTGAAGATGTCGTTGCCCTCGACGTTGCCGTAGAAGTTCAGCTCCGAGGCGCGCAGCAGCTCGCCGGCGCGCTTGACCACCTCGTTGCCCTTGATCACTTCCTCGCCGATGTTCAGCAGGCCGACCGTCGGGTGGTCCTTGTGGTCGACCACCGCGACCATGGCCTCGGCCATGCGGGCAAATTGCAGCAGATGTTCGGGTTCGCAGTCGGCGTTGGCGCCCAGGTCCAGCACCGTGGTGCCCCAGCCCTGCTCGTTCGGAATGGTGGTGGCGATGGCCGGGCGCTCGATGCCCTCGAGGGTCTTGAGCACATAGCGCGACACCGCCATCAGCGCGCCGGTATTGCCGGCCGAGATGCAGGCGTCGGCGGCGCCTTCCTTGACCTGGGTCACCGCGACGCGCATCGACGAATCCTTCTTCTTGCGCAGCGCGACCTCGACCGGGTCGTCCATCGTGATCACTTCGGTGGCGGCCACCACGGTCACGCGCGGATGGTTCTGCGCGTGCAGCTTGCGCAGCTGCGGCTCGATGGCATCCGGCCGCCCCACGAGCACCATCTCGGCATCCTCGTGGGCGGCAAGAAAACTGATCGCCGCCGGCACCGTCACGGATACGCCGTGATCGCCGCCCATGCAGTCGATAGCGAGTTTGATCGTCATTGTTTGCTGATGCGCGAGGCGCCGAATCCGCGCTGCGGAGGCCTCGCAGGGAATGCCGCGCCAGCGTCCACGCTTGCCGCGGCCAACAAAAAAGCGGCAAGGAGTTTGCCGCTTCTTTGTATGTCTTCTACCTGCAAGCGCGTGCGGGACGCAGCGTCACGCCGAGCGAATGCTTCAGTCGTTCTTGGTCTTGACGACCTTGCGGCCACGGTAGTAGCCGTTCGGGCTGACGTGGTGACGCAGGTGCGTTTCACCCGTGGTCGGCTCGACTGCCAGCGGCGCGACGGACAGGTGATCGTGCGAACGATGCATGCCGCGCTTGGACGGCGACTTCTTGTTCTGTTGAACAGCCATGATGACTCCTTGGAGAATTTGCGGATATTAACACACGCATCCTGCACGAGGCGTAGCCGGGCCCGGCCGGATGCTGATTAGGGGTACGACGTTGCTACTGCCGAAGCGCGCCGCCGCGGACCGTGTCCGCGCGTCAGTGCTTCGTCTTCAGACTGGCCAGCGCCGCGAAGGGCGACGGCCGCTTTTCCTCTTCCTGCTCGGCCTCGGGTTCCGGTTCGACGCTGCCGTCGGCTCCGGTCACCAGGCTCTCATGCACCTGCGGGCAGACCTCGTGCTTCGGCGCCACCGGCAGCGACAGCAGGATCTCGTCCTCGATCAGCGCCAGCAGATCGAAGCGGCGCGAGCCCGCGATGACATCGATCTCGTCGTCGTCCATCGGCGCGGCATCGGCCTCGGCTTCGCTGGCCATCACCTCGAACCGGGTCGCGGTCGCGATCGGCTCGGCGTAGACCGCCAGACAACGCTGACAGTTCAGCCACATGCCGCCCTGCACCGCCAGGTCGAGGAACAGGCGCCGGCGCGCCGGCTTGCCGGGCTCGGCCGCTTCGTCCTGGACGGAACCGCTCATCGTGTAGCGGAACAGTTCGTCCGGGGCCGAGGCTGGCGCTTCGGCGGAGGTCTCGGCTATGATGCGCGGCAATTCACGCGCCGCGATCTCGCCGGCCGCCGAGCCCGAGGACCGGCAGAACTCGAAGAGATCGAACGCTTGCAAGTCGATGGGCTGAGTCATGTCGCTGAATGCGCCTGTGGTGCATGGCGCTGGCAATGCTGCTGAACGCTGGTCCCGTCGCTGCGGCGGCCATCGAGTGACGAGGCCTCCGCATTGCGCCGCACGAGGCGCTGGCAGGACACCACGCGGCGGATGCCTGCGCGGTAAAACGCGTGATTATACGTCGAAATCTCCGCCGCGGTCAAAGTCGAAAGCGCTTTGCCTGTTGCGCATTCCCCTTTCGCTTCAATCACTTATATGTCTTCCGCCGTGACACCCGCCGTGCCACCTCATTCACCACTGCCTGCGGCTCCCAGGCTGATTCTCGGCTCCAGTTCGCGTTATCGCCGCGAACTGCTGGAGCGCCTGCGCATTCCATTCGAGATCGACGTGCCGGACATCGACGAAACGCCGCTGTCCGGCGAGGCGCCCGAGGCGACCGCACTGCGGCTGTCACGCCGCAAGGCCGAGGCGATCGCCGCCCGTCACCCCGGCGCGCTGGTGATCGGCTCCGATCAGGTCGCCACGCTCGACGGCGTCCAGGTCGGCAAGCCGGGCTCGCACGAGCGGGCACTGGAGCAGCTGCGCTGGATGCGCGGCCGCACCGTGACGTTCCATTCGGCGCTGTGCCTGCTGGACGGCCGCAGCGGCGAGGTCCAGCTGGAGGAGGTGCGTACGCTGGCGACCTTTCGCGAGCTCGGCGACAGCGAGCTGGAGGCCTATCTGCGGCTCGAGCAACCCTATGACGTGGCGGGCAGCGCCAAATCCGAAGGACTCGGCATCGCGCTGCTGTCGCGCGTCGAGTCCGACGATCCGACCGCGCTGGTCGGCCTGCCGCTGATCGCGTTGACCGGCATGCTGAGGCGCGCCGGCTATCCCTTCTTCACGGCCTGATTCCACGGGCCTCCCCCTCTCCGCTGTCGAGGACATCCGCCCATGAGCGGCACGCTATACCTGATTCCGAACACGCTGGGCAAACGCGACGAGGCCGATCCGCTGCCGGCCGTGATCCCCGCCGACGTGCAGCAGATCGCTGCCAACCTGGACTACCTGGTCGCCGAGAACGCCAAGACCGCGCGCGCCTATCTGAAGAAACTGGGGCAGACCTGCCCGCTGGCGCGGCCGATCCAGCAGATCGAGATCCGCGAACTGAATGTCAATACGCAGGAGGCCGCGCTGGCGGAATTGCTGGCCCCGGTGCTGGCGGGCCGCGACGGCGGCCTGCTGTCCGAGGCCGGCGTGCCGGCCGTGGCCGACCCGGGCGCCAATCTGGTGCGGCTGGCCCATGCGCGCGGCGTTCGGGTGCGGCCGCTGGTCGGGCCCAGTTCGATCCTGCTGGCGGTGATGGGCTCCGGGCTGAACGGCCAGAGCTTTGCGTTCAACGGCTATCTTCCGGTCGATCCGGGCGAGCGCACGCAGCGCCTGCGCGAACTGGAGCAATGGTCACGCAAGCACCGGCAAACCCAGGTCTGGATCGAGACGCCGTATCGCAACGAGGCGCTGCTGGCGGCGCTGAAGGCCAGCTGCGCTGGCACCACGCTGCTGTCGATCGCGGTGGACCTGACGCTGCCGACCGAGACCATCGTCACGCAGCCGCTGTCGGCCTGGCAGCCGGGCCGGCTGGAATTGCACAAGCGGCCGGCGATCTTCTCGATCCTCGCGGCCTGAGCGGGCCTTGCCCGGGCCCCGCCGTCAATACAGCGACTGCAGCCGCGAGCTCCACATCAGCGTCCTGGCGGCCGCGGTCCCGACCGCGGCGCCGAAGCGCTTGGCGACGCGCTCGGCGATGTTCTCCTTGACGGTGTAGTCGACGATCTCCTCGGCCTTCAGCACATCGCGCGCCACCGACTCGGCGCTGCCCAGGCCGTCGGCCAGCCCCAGCTCGATGCTGCGCTCGCCCGACCAGAACAGCCCCGAGAACAGCGTCGGATCGTCCTTCAGCCGGTTGCCTCGCCCTTCCTTGACCACCGCGATGAACTGCTCGTGGATCTGGCGCAGCATCTGTTCGGCAAACGCCTTCTGCTGCGGCGATTCCGGCGAGAACGGATCGAGCATCCCCTTGTTGGCGCCGGCGGTGTACAGCCGCCGCTCGACGCCGAGCTTGTCCATCAGCCCGGTGAAACCGAAGCCATCCATCAGCACGCCGATCGAGCCGACGATGCTGGCCTTGTCGACATAGATCTTGTCGGCCGCGGCGGCCACGTAGTAGCCGCCCGACGCACAGATTTCCTCGACCACGACATACAGCGGCTTGGACGGATGCAGCGAGCGCAGGCGCTGGATCTCGTCGTTGATGATGCCCGCCTGCACCGGCGAGCCGCCCGGGGAATTGATCTTCAGGATCACGCCGGCCGCGTTGGCATCGGCGAAGGCCGCCTGCAGCGAGGCGTTGATCGACTCGGCGCTGGCCGGCGTGCCGGCGGCGATCTCGCCCTCCAGCGTGACCATCGCCGTATGCCGGCCGCTGGTGATGGCGCCGTCGGTCTTGAAGTCGAACAGCGAGAACAGCACCAGCGCGATCAGCGCGAAGCCGGCCAGGCGGAAGAAGATCTTCCAGCGGCGCGCCGCCCGTTGCTCGCGCAGCGTGGCCATCAGCACGCGCTCGAGCACATCGCGCTCCCAGCCGGCGCCGGTCTTGACCGGCCCGGCCGACTCGCCCTTGAGCCGCGCCTTGCGCTCGACCGACTCGCGGCGCGCGGCGGCCTCGGCATCGCGGACCTCGGCCTCCAGCGGGTAATCGGCGCGGCGCGCGGTTTCGAGCCGCTCGCCGGCGCCGTGCCCGCTCGGGCTCTCGTCGCCGCGGCCCGGCTCGGCATCCGGCTCGTTCGGCTTCACCGGCGGTTTGTTCTCGTCTGTCATGCAAATACTCTCGAACGGGCGCCGCTACGCGGACGTCGCCGACGTTGCGCTGGGGCCCGAAGGTTTCCCGTCAAAAAAAAGCAATGCCGGTGCGCGGCCGCGGCGCCCCGCCTACGGTACGGGCGGTGGCGACGGCAGCGAGGGCGGATCGTCGTACGGCGACTCCGGTATCCAGTAGACGGCGCCGTCGCGCTCCTCGACACGCAGCTTGGCGAGCGAAGCGCCGCGGCACGGTCCGCCGACGCACAGTCCGCTGTCGGGCGCATAGGTCGCGCCATGTGTGGCGCACATCAAGTATAGGCCCGACGACTCGAAAAAGTGGCCTTCCTGCCAGTCGAGCTCCATGGGCACATGGGCGCACTGATTCAGATAGCCATGGACCTGCCCCTCGTAGCGCACCGCGAAGGCGCCGATCTCCCGGCCGCCGACCGCGACAGTGAAGCGCACGCCGACGCCGCCCTCGACCAGCTCGTGCGCCGCGCAAAGCCGGCGCGCCCCGGCCGGCAGTGCCGGCAAGGCTGGCGTAGTCGGCAGCGGCCCGGTGTCGGGCCCGGTATCGGACCTGGTATCGGGCCCGGTATCGGGCTCGGTATCAGCCATGGGTATGCAGCCAGTCGCTCAGGTCGGCGATCGAACTGGCGCAGTGCAGCGGCGTCATCGCACGCAGCGAATCCGCGGGGTGGGCGCCGTAGCAGACGCCGATGCCGTGGGCGCCGGCGTTGACCGCCATCTGCAGGTCGTGCGTGGTGTCGCCGATCATCACGGTGCGCCCCATCTCCTGGCCCAGTTCACGGGTCAGCTCGTGCAGCATCGCCGGGTGCGGCTTGGAGAACGTCTCGTCGGCGCAGCGCGTGGCGTCGAACAGCGACGTCAGGCCGGTGGCGGCCAGCGCCCGCTGCAGCCCGACGCGGGTCTTGCCGGTGGCGACACCGAGGAAATAGTGCTGGCCGCGCAGCGCCTGCAGCATCTCCAGCACGCCCTCGAACAGCACGAGTTCGGCGTCGCGGGTCAGGAAATGGTAGCGATAGCGTTCGGCGAGGCGCGGATAGTCGACCGGGTCCAGCGTCGGGATCGCATATTCCAGCGCGTCCTTCAGCCCGAGCCCGATCACATGGCGCGCGGCGTCCTCGTCGGGCACCGGCAGGCCCAGGTCGCGGCTGGCCAACTGGATGCACTTGGCGATGGTCGGGGTGGAATCCATCAGGGTTCCATCCCAGTCGAAGACGATCAGGTCGAAGCGTTGCCGGGCCATGGGAGTTCTCGATCGAATAATGGAGTTGCCGCGGCGGATGAAGGCGTCATCCGCTACAGGGCATGGGGAGTCGGAGCCGAATCTGCCTGCCCTGGCTGCGCCATCTGCTTCAGTTGCCGCAGGAAGGCCTCGCACTCGGCCGGCAGGGGCGCGCTCAGCGTCAGCGCCTGGCCGGTACCGGGGTGCACGAACGTCAACCGGTGCGCGTGCAGGAACATCCGCTTCAGGCCTGGCTTGACGCCGGCCCGGGCCAGCGCCTTGTTCAGCGCGAAATCGCCGTACTTGTCGTCGCCGACGATCGGAAACCCGAGTTGCGCCAGATGCACGCGGATCTGGTGAGTGCGGCCGGTCTTCAGTTCCGCCTCCAGCAGCGTGTAACCAGGAAAGGACGCCACGCGGTTGAAGACCGTATGCGAGGGCTGGCCGTCGGCCTGCACGCGGACGCGGCGCTCGCCATCCGGCGTGGTGTATTTGAACAGCGGGAAGCGGGCATGCTGACGGTTGTGGCCGAATTCGCCGGCGACGCAGGCGAAATAGCGCTTGTCCATCGCGTTGTCGCGGATCTGCTGATGCAGATGCACCAGCGCCGCGCGCTTCTTGGCCAGCAGCAGGATGCCGGAGGTCTCGCGGTCCAGCCGGTGCACCAGCTCCAGGAAACGGGCCTCGGGCCGCGCCTGGCGCAGCTGCTCGATGACGCCGAAGGCGACGCCGGAGCCGCCATGGACCGCCACGCCGGCCGGCTTGTCGATCACCAGCAGATGGGCGTCCTCGAACAGCACCGGAAACGAGGCCGCGGGCACGTAGCTGTCGGCCGTCGCCGTCGCCGCCACACGAAGTGGCGGAATGCGCACAACATCGCCGAGCTTCAGCCGATAGGTTGCATCGACACGCCCTTTGTTCACCCGCACCTCACCGGAGCGCAAGATCCGGTAGACATGGCTCTTGGGCACGCCCTTGGCCACGCGCAGCAGGTAGTTGTCGATCCGTTGGCCGTCGGCGTCTTCCCCGATGGTCACATACGCCACCTGGGGCGCATCCGTGCCGGATCGCACCTCTTTTTCAATTCGATGGCGTAACTCATTCATTTTCAAATATAATTTCCGCGCTACCCCGGCCAAAGCCGGCAGCGCAAGCGGTGTAAGCGAATTGTCGCATTTTACACTTCGGGTCACCGCTGGCCCGGCCCGGTCCCCCGCCATCGCGTAATCCGCAGGCGCCGGACGGGCAAATTGGCGGTACGGGCCGACAGCTCCGCTGGCGGCCTGTCGCAGTAAATCAAGTAACAAGCAGCACGCACGGTACCGGCTGTGCGCAGGAAAACCGCCCAAAGGCGGGTTCGGCGCGGACTCGGTTCACGTGGGAGCAGAGTGTTCAGGTAGAACAGAATTTGATGGCGGATGCCGATACGGCATTCGCTTCGGTGAGAGAAAGTCCCGCCGCACCGGAAATCGGTGCCGGCCGGTTGCCTGGCCCCTCGCCTGATCGACGACATGGTGACAATCGCGGCGCCCGGTCGCAGAACTCCAACAAGCAGCAGGTGCGCCTGCCTTGTCGGTCGCTCAGGTCGTGGTGGCATGCCGCCGCGTCCGACAACCTTGCTCTTTGACGCGTCCTGGCCGTTCGTGGCCGGCCCCGGTGCGAGCCGAAGCGCAAGCGGCATCCTGTCGTCGCTGCCCTCCCCCGCACCCCGGCCTCCGTCCGATATCGCCGCCTGACCCTGCGCGCAGCTCGCGCATGGCCGGCATGGCGGTCCGAACCCCGCGCAGCGCGCCGACGTCTCTCTCTTTCACCCGTGCCCAGCCGGCGGCTTGCATTCGCCCCGGCGCCTTCGGCAATTCTCACGCCACCTCTCGCTTCCTCGCGTGCTTTCGAAACGCCGCGCGGCACTACCGGTGCCGGCCGCGGCATTGGAACGAGGGTTTGCGATGAAACGCATGCTGTTCAATGCGACGCAGCAGGAGGAATTGCGCGTCGCCATCGTCGACGGTCAGAAGCTGATCGACATCGATATCGAGACCGCCGGGCGCGAGCAGCGCAAGGGCAATATCTACAAGGGCGTGATCACCCGCATCGAGCCGTCGCTCGAAGCGTGTTTCGTCAACTACGGCGAAGAGCGCCACGGTTTCCTGCCGTTCAAGGAAGTGGCCCGGGCCTACTTCAAGGAAGGCGTCGACGTGCGCAACGCGCGCATCCAGGACGCGCTGCACGAAGGCCAGGAACTGATCGTCCAGGTCGAGAAGGAAGAGCGCGGCAACAAGGGCGCGGCGCTGACCACCTTCATCTCGCTGGCCGGCCGCTACCTGGTGCTGATGCCGAACAATCCGCGTGGCGGCGGCGTGTCGCGCCGGATCGAGGGCGAGGACCGCCAGGAACTGCGCGAGACGATGGGCCAGCTGACCGTGCCCGACGGCATGAGCATCATCGCCCGCACCGCCGGCATCGGCCGCTCGGCCGAGGAACTGCAGTGGGACCTGAACTACCTGCTGCAGCTGTGGAAGGCCATCGACGGCGCCGCCGGCGACAACAAGGCGCCGCTGCTGATCTATCTCGAATCGAGCCTGGTGATCCGCGCGATCCGCGACTACTTCCAGCCCGACATCGGCGAGATCCTGATCGACACCGACGACATCTACGAGCAGGCCCGCGCCTTCATGAGCGTGGTGATGCCCGACAACATGAACCGCGTGAAGAAGTACCGGGACGACGTGCCCCTCTTCTCGCGTTTCCAGATCGAACACCAGATCGAATCGGCGTATTCCCGCATGGTGATGCTGCCGTCGGGCGGCGCCATCGTGATCGACCACACCGAGGCGCTGGTCTCGGTCGACGTCAACTCGGCGCGCGCCACCAAGGGTGCCGACATCGAGGAAACCGCGCTGCGCACCAACCTCGAAGCGGCCGACGAGATTGCTCGCCAGCTGCGCCTGCGCGACCTGGGCGGCCTGATCGTCATCGACTTCATCGACATGGAGTCGAACAAGGCGCAGAAGGACGTCGAGACGCGCCTGAAGGACGCGCTGCGCCATGACCGCGCGCGCGTGCAGATGGGCAAGATCAGCCGCTTCGGCCTGATGGAGCTGTCGCGCCAGCGCCTGCGTCCGTCGCTGTCCGAGGGCTCGCATATCACCTGCCCGCGCTGCAACGGCACCGGCCATATCCGCGATACCGAATCGTCCGCCCTGCAGGTGCTGCGCATCATCCAGGAAGAGGCGATGAAGGAAAACACCGCCGCGATCCACTGCCAGGTGCCGGTCGAGGTCGCCGCCTTCCTGCTCAACGAGAAGCGCCAGGACATCAACCTGATCGAGCTGCGCTTCAAGGTCAACGTGCTGCTGATCCCGAACAAGCATCTGGAAACGCCGCACTACAAGCTCGAGCGCCTGCGCCACGACGATCCGCGCCTGGAAGAAAGCACCGCCAGCTACCGGATGGCCGAGGCCGCCGCCAAGGAACTGGAGGCGGACACCAGCTACAGCAGCCGCAAGAAGGAAGACGCCAAGCCGCGCCAGGAAGCCGCGGTCAAGGGCATCACCCCCGAGCAGCCGGCGCCGGTTTCGGTGCCGCGCCCCGAGCGCGCTCCGCGCCAGGAGGCCCCGGCCGCCAAGCCGGCCGCTCCGGCCGCGGCGACGCAGCCGATCGGCAGCGGCGGCTTCATCGCCTGGCTCAAGGGCCTGTTCGGCGCCCGTCCGGCACCGGCCCCGGTGCAGCCGGCCAAGCCGGCCGCGGCGGAAGCCCGCACCGGCGGCAATGGCGAGGGCGGCCGGCGCGAGCGCGGCCAGCGTGGCGAACGTGGACAGCGTGGTGAACGCGGCGAGCGCGGCGACCGTACCGAACGGGGCGAGCGTGCCGAACGTGGCGAGCGCCAGGCTGGCCGCGGCCAGCGTGCGGAACGCGGCGAGCGTGCCGAACGTGGTGAGCGCACCGAACGCGGTGAACGTGCGGAGCGCGGCGAGCGCGCCGAGCGTCAGCAGCGCCAGCCGCGCCAGGCCGAGGCGCAGCCGGCGCAGGCCGAAGCGCGCCAGCCGGACGCCGTGCAGGGCGAACGTGGCGAGCGCACCGAGCGCAGCGAGAACCGTCGCGAACGTAACCAGGAACGCCGCGAGCGCCAGCGCGAACGGCAACGTGAGCGCAGCGAGACCCGCGCCGCCGATGCCGAGCTTGCCGACGTGGAAGCCGGCGCGCCGATCCAGCCGGTGCCGGTGGCCGCGCTGACCGACGAGGCCAGCGCCGTCCGCGCCGAACTGCCGGAAACCGCGGACATCGCTGAAAGCGGCGAGGGCGAAGAGCGCCGGCGCCGCAATCGCCGCGGCCGCAACCGCTATCGCCGTGAGCGCGAGGAAGGCGCCACCACGGAAGCCACCGAAGCCGCCGAGGCTGCGGACGCCGAAAGCGCCGAGGGCCAGGCCGCCGGCACGATGGCCGCCATGCCGGCCACCGGCCAGGCGCTGGCCGAAGCCGGC